>JAUXWL010000379.1 GCA_030680155.1 Anaerolineales bacterium | reverse complement strand
GATTTTGACCTTTCCTCGACGGAATCGGCAAGAGTACCATCTGGCGCAGGGGCAATCCTAAAAAAGCCTTGCGGCGTTGCGTCTTTGCGTTAAGGTTTGGCATCTTTGCCTTCTACACAATTTTAGATTTGGAATTGCTGGACACAAGAGGGGACTTCTGTTTTCAGATGAGTTTTTGACGGCTAATTAATACGTAATGTAGCAAAAAAAAGCCAGTTTTCTTCGCGCTTTGTGAATTAAATCACAACAAAACGCACGAATGTACATTATAATAGTTGAAATGTGACTATTGCGTGACGTTTGTTACTAAAATACTTGACAGTTAAAGGAAATAATAAAGATGTATTTTATTCTTGTGAGCAGGAGAATCTATGAAAATCGCATTTGTTACAGATGATGGGAGCACAATCAGCCAACATTTTGGGCGGGCAGTTTATTACGCTGTTCTGGAAATTGAGAATGGGCACATCCTTCGGCGCGAGATGCGGGATAAGCCCAACCATAAACACTTCGCAGACCAACCACACCAACATCCCACTGAACCTGCCCAGCAGCATGGTTTTGACCCCGCCGCCCAGGTCCGTCATGGACAGATGGCTGAGGTCATAGCAGACTGCGAGGCGTTGATCTGCCGCGGCATGGGAGCGGGCGCCTACCAAAACATGCAGGAACGCGGCATTCGCCCAATCGTCACGGACATTCATTCCATCGAGGAGACAGCCTTGGCGTATGTCCGCGGCGAGCTTGTTGACCATGTTGAAAAGCTGCACTAGCCATCATGCTCCAAAACCTAACCAACCCCAAAAAACGCGGTGTGAACCCGGCATCAGAACAGGTGGGGCAACAATTGCGTCTACTGCGAAAGGCTCGCAAACTTTCCATCCGTGCATTGGCAAAATACAGCGGCTTAAGCGTCAACACGCTTAGTTTGATCGAAAACGGCAGGACATCTCCCAGCGTTGGCACCCTGGAGCAATTGGCTCGCAGCCTGGGTGTGCCCATCACAGCATTCTTCGAGACAGAGCGCCCCAATCGGAAGGTTGTCTATCAAAAGGCGGGGGAACGCCAGCAAATCGTGTTTTCGCAGGGGCAAATGGAAAAATTAAGCGACGGAATGCCGCATGTAGGCTCGGAGCCTTTTATTACCAGATATGAACCGGGAGCGAACAGCGGTGAATCGCCAATCCTATTCCCCGGACACGAGTTCGTTTACTGCCTTGAGGGGCAGATCACCTACATGATTGATGGAGAGGCATACCCACTTACTTCCGGGGACAGCCTGATCTTTGATGCACACACCCCACACTCATGGCGAAATACCGCCACTGAAAGCTCAAGCGCATTGCTCGTGCTCTGCCCTGAGACGCCTTTGGACGATCTACCAGAAAGGTATTTCATGCTGGAAGAGATCGATGGATGTAAACCTCGGAGGTGAAAAATGTTACCCAAAAATAATTACCTGCTTCCCATCGCGGCTATTGTCTCCCTGCTTGTCCTGGTTGGGGTGTTGACCCTGCCTGTGCAAGTTTCAGCCGCCCCAAGCATGGACGATTCTTCGCCCAATTCCTGCCTTACCTGTCATGAGGGTTTGTATTACCTTCACGATATGGGGTGTTGGTATTGCGTCACTACGCACAAGGATCGCTGCGCTGGATGCCATGAGGGCAACCCTGCTGCACACAAAGAAGAAGAGGCGCACTTTGGGATGATCCTGCACCCACAGGAAAATAATGGCGGGAAATGCGTGGAATGCCATACAACGGAAGAAGCGCAGCTGAAACTGGCCGAGTTTGAATCTGTTGCTGGGTTTGATACCGTTATCAAAGTTGAAGCATACGCGCCATCGGAATCTGTCGTCACTGGGTTCCCTGAGGTCGCCGAGTCCAATCCACTCGAAAACTGGCCGTGGCTGGCAGGCGGCGCCTTGTTCTTTGGCTTTTGGCTGGCGCTTGTATTGTTTTCGCCAATGAAACCGTAGTCACTGCTCGTTCAAACGAGTTGAAGGGTGAACCGTCCCGAAGGTTTTCTCGAAGACTTGGTCCGTTTTCTATAATGCCCGCGGTCATATCATGCCCGTAGGGTACAAATTGCGCTGGGCACAAACCTTCGGGGCGGTTGTTTCAGATGATCCCCTCCCGCTCTGGAACTCTGGAACCGTAATTGGAATTGCGTTTCTTACCGTCTCACTGCTAAAAGGAACTGCCCTCAAAGACAAAATCAGAGCAGCGCGCAACCAATAAAATGGGCGAAAGACTACATTCTTGGACACAAAATACAACCAAATAGTTACATTAAACACATTATGTGTGACAATTTTCACTACCTGCCAACACGCCACTTCACTACAATGAGTATGCACGCATATTTGATTATTTGAATATAAAAGGTGTCTCATGCTCGTCCAAACACTTGCCCAGGAAATTTCCCAATTGGAAGCGAATTTGTGCTCTGCATTTGCAGACCCAACCCGCATCCTGATCCTGTACGCCTTGAATGAGCAGCCCCGGAATGTGACCGAGCTAACCATTGACCTCGGCGCAACCCAGCCCACCATCTCCCGTCACTTAAAAATCCTGCGCGATCACGAGTTGGTAAACACCGCCCGACAGGGGGTCAGCATTACCTATTCGCTTGCAGACCCCCGCCTGATCCAGGCTCTGGATCTTTTGCGCGCAGTCCTTCATGACAATCTGACTTCAAAAGCCAACCTGGTCATTGACATCAAATCCTGATTCATTGTTCTCAAATACCTTCGAGGAGCAGAACATGCAACAAAAGAATATCGCTTTTTATTTCCTCTTTGCCGGGCTGGCGCTTGTGATCGCCGCCAGTATTTTTTTGGCGACGGCAACACCCGCCAGCGCGCAGTGCGGGTCGCAGGCATCCTCCTGCAAGAACTGCCACGAGGTGCAAAAACAACTATCGGTGAATGCAGACGGCACAAGCTGGCACCAGGCTCATGCCTTCGGTGATTTCTGCTACATCTGCCATGCTGGGAATAATCAGGTGACGGAGAAAGCCGCCGCGCACGAAGGGATGGTTGCTCCGCTCGACGATGTGCAAGCCGCCTGCCAGCAATGCCATGTTGCGGATTTGGATGCGCGCGCGCAAGTCTATGCGGATGTTCTCGGCGTGGCAATCGGCTCGGGCGCTGCGCCTCAAGCCCCGGCGACGTCTGATGCGGTTCCTGTCAGTGTGGATTCCGCTGTGAGCGCTCCATCCAATCAATGCAATGAAGTCGTCGTTGATGATCCGAACGTCATTGACTACGCTGCAAACTATGACGAGATCGTGTTGGGCAAAAAGCCGACCAACTGGGGGGACATGATTTTGATCGGCATGATCGGCTTGATGCTGGTCGGCGGCGGTGGGTTTGTTGTGACCCGTGAGAAGTTGGTCAATGTGAAATTTGGCGACACCCGCGCTGTGGACGAGGAATATCCCGCCGATGTGGTGGAGATGCTGCCGAAGATCGCCTCGCTTAAATCGGACGCGCGCAAGTCGTTGAAGAATGTTTTGGAAAACAAAAAGGCGGACAAGGTGCTCGACCTGATGGACGCTGTCGTGAAAAAGGATGAGGAGTAAGCCATGAAATTTATCCTGAATTACATCCGCAAGGATGAGTGGTCGCCATACGTGGCGGGTGTGCTGCTCGGCTTGGTGGGCATCGCTGCTGTTTGGGCAAGTAACAGCCTGCTTGGCGCATCGGGCGCATTTGAAAACCTTGCAGGCATGATCGGCAAAGCAGTTGCGCCTGCGGCATTCGATAATATGTATTTCAATTTCATCATGCCGCCCGGCATTACGCTGGGTGTCATGCTGGTGCTCGGCATATTTTTTGGCGGCATGATCGGTGCGGCAACAAGCAGCACCCTCAAATGGGGCAAAAAAGACTCCGCCAATTCAGACGAACAATGGAAGCGCATTTTTGGTCCGCAGGTGTGGAAGCGCTGGCTGATCGCTTTCTTCGGCGCAATCGTTTTGGAATATGCGGCGGGAATCGCGGGCGGCTGCACCAGCGGACTCGCCATCTCTGGCGGCATGTTGCTGGCTCCGGCGGCGTTCCTGTTCATTGCAGGCATGTTCGTGGGCGGCATTCCCACCGCCATGCTGATCTACCGCAAGAACTTTTAGGAATTTAGCAGTGAACAGTGAATAGTGAACAGTGAACAGTGAGCAGTGAATAGTAAACAGTGAGCAGTGAACAGTGAACAGTGAACAGTAAACAGTGAACAGTAAAAACTGACAACTGACAACTGACAACTGATAACTGATAACTGACAACTGACAACTCACCACTCACTACTCATACGCCAGCACTTCCCGAATGGTCAAACGCGCCGCACTGCGAGCAGGCAGGATCGAACCAAGAACGGAAAGCGCCAGCACCAAACCAAGCCAGATGGCATACCCCAAAAACGTAAAGACCACGTCAATGGGCGTCTCGAACACCGCCAAACTTACAATGGTGGACAGCAAATACGTGAACGGAATGGATAACACGATGGCCAGCCCGAACGAGATCGCGCCGATCACAAACCCTTCCCCGATCACTGTCCGCATTACAGCGCGGTCATCGGCGCCGATGGCACGCATGATACCGATCTCGCGGGTACGCTCCAACACGTTCATGCCCATCGTCCCCGTCAACCCCATCGCACCGACGATGGCGGTCAGGATCGCCATAATAAGCAGGAAGACCACCAATGTATCCAAACTCTCCACGGCTACATCCAGCGAAGCGCGGCCCGCTTCTGCCACGCGCACCTTATATCCCTGGTCGCGTAAAACCTTATCCAGTTCCTCCGCCTTCGCATCCTGATACGAACGTTCGTGACTCTCCGTCACCAGGCGATAGGAATAGGAGCGGTTCGCAAGGTTATTCATTTTCGAAATATATTCGTACGGCGCGTACGCCAACACACCTTCACGATCCACGAACTTGAAGATGCCCACCACCTCCCATACTTCATCACGCCCATTGATTCTCAGCATCACTGAGTCGCCTGGCTTGACATCAGGGAAGTATCCATACGCAGCCTCGCTCAACGCCAGTTTGCGCACATCCCCCGCGCGAATCCAGCGCCCTGCCACAAGCAGAGGGTCGATCAACACGCTATCCGCAGGCGGGCCGAAAATATTGATATTCTCCAACACTTCCCCATTTGCATCCAACAACTCGCCGCTGGCAAACTGCCAACCTTCCAAGCCGACCACCCCATCCACCTGCGTCACTGCCTGCTCGATCTCACGCAGGCGATATGGCTCGTCAAAATCGAGCGACACATCCGCTACGAAATATTTTCCGATTGAGCCGATGTAATCATGCAAAGTGGTACGCACATTGAACACCGCAATAAAAATCGCCCCACCCATGGTCAATGTAAAGAGAGTCAGCACCAGCCGTCCGCGCCGCCTGAACGTGTTCCGCAGCGAGATGATGAACGGGCGCGGGACATGAATCCCCCGCACGGCAAGGATGCGTGTGAGTCGCACCAGCATCCAGTCAAACCAGCTGATGCGCGTCTGACCCGCCTGGGCCTGTTTCTCGTCCCCGGCCAGGTCGCCGCTGAGAGCGCGCAGCACGGTGATGCGTGACCCATTGATAACAGGCGCAAGCCCCGCCACAAGCGGAACCAGCAATCCAACCACGATCTGGATCAGTAACGCCATCGGCACTATGCGGTAACCGAGGATATTGAAATTCAACTCACTGGCGATGAAAATGGACAGACCATACGCGCCCTGCCCGCCCAATGGAACAGCGATCAACAAGGCCAGCGCTGCAAACGCCATGATGAGCGTGAGGTACATGCCAAAGACCTGTTGGCGGCGTCCGCCCACCAGTTTGATCACACCGATATGACGCAGGTGCTGGGTCAATAATGCGCTGAGGGTGTTCGCGATCAATGAACTGGAAAGGAAGACGATCAAAACTCCCAAGGCCAGCAAAATGCCAAGGATCGCATTGACCGTACTCCCCAGCGGATGCTCGGATGACTCCGCGAACCGCGTACGGATGACCGTTGCGCCTCCCTTTTCTAGTTTGTCTTTCACATCTGCGCCGATTGCACGGATGTGGAGAATGTCATCGCCGCCCGTTTCCACGGTGACATAGGCGCGGTTGTACCGTTCGGGCTGGCGCAGGTATTGCAGCGAGTCTGTGGAAATATATCCGTAGGGTGACGCCAAAAAGTCACCTGCGCCCATGGCGGTGTCCTGCACCACACCGACAACCGGCATGGTCTTGATGGAGCCGTCCGGGAGCTGCAGTTCGAGTGCATCGCCCAACTGCACACCTAACTCAGCGAATGCATCACGCTCCAGAACGACCTCGCGCTTGTTTGGGATGGATTGTCCTTGAAGCGGTGTGAGCAGGTTGATGGTGTTGGCTTCGAAATCGTCGAACGTCACCATATCGAGCGTCGTCCATTTTTGTGAGCCTGCCGCCCGCACGCGGATATTGAATACCCGCCGCGCTTCGGCATCCTTCACCCCGCGCGAATTCCGGATGGACGTCAGCACATCATCATCGAAGCTCCCCATCCGTAGTTCGATATTCGAGGGATTGTTGGCCGCATACGAAGCGCTCATGTCATTGGAGATGATCATGTACGCGCCTGAGATCACTCCAATTGAAAACACACCAACCGCAATGGAAAATACCACCAGCAGGGTGCGCGCCTTGCTATCCCATAAATCGTGAAAAACTTTTCGCCAACGTGGTCTCATAATTGCTTTCTCGCCCTCATCCCCAGCCCTTCCCCCACTGGGGGAAGGGAGTCTGCTGCCCCTCTCCCTTGGGGAGAGGGGGTAGGGGTGAGGGTAAATTTCTACTTCAACAACTCACTCACTTCACCCGATGAATACGGCTTCACGGTTACATCCTTGACGCCGTCGCGCAGATATTGGGTGACGCGTTCAGGGTTGATGGCAGAGGTGAGGATGATCGTCTTCGGGGCGAGTCCAGCTTTGGAGAGGGCAGCCAGCACATCGGTCAGGGGAAGCGAGGCGATGTTTTCATCCACAAGGATCAAGTCGGTGGATGGAATCTTTTTCAAGTCCGTGGACTGCGTCAACTTGACCTTCG
>JAUXWL010000376.1 GCA_030680155.1 Anaerolineales bacterium | reverse complement strand
TTTTGACCTTTCCTCGACGGAATCGGCAAGAGTACCATCTGGCGCAGGGGCAATCCTAAAAAAGCCTTGCGGCGTTGCGTCTTTGCGTTAAGGTTTGGCATCTTTGCCTTCTACACAATTTTAGATTTGGAATTGCTGGATTTAAGTGCGGGGGCGGGCTTTAGCCAGAAAAGGTTGCATTCTCGTTTTCGGTGGGTATAATTGTCTTCGTACACCGCACCACCTCTGCAAGCCCCATTCCAACGCTAGGCTGTAAAAATCTCAGCACAAGAAGGATTTGCATGTGACCACCATATTTTTTGCCACAGACATTCACGGGTCGGATATTTGCTGGAGTAAGTTCTTGAACG
This sequence comes from Anaerolineales bacterium, assembly GCA_030680155.1. Classification (GTDB taxonomy): domain Bacteria; phylum Chloroflexota; class Anaerolineae; order Anaerolineales; family Villigracilaceae; genus Villigracilis. Next base: position 5,068 of record JAUXWL010000376.1, on the reverse strand, counting down.
CGGGGAAATTCTACAACGCCGATCAATTGATCCTCGGCGGCGATATGACGGGCAAGGCGGTTGTCCCGTTCATTCACATGGGTGGGTCAAAGTACCGCATCACTTTGCTTGAACAAGTGTTTGACATCTCAACCGAAGACGAACTGACAGACATGAAAAAGCGTGTCCGCAGCCGCGGCTATTATCCCTACATGACCACTCCCGACGAAATTACCGAATTGGAGAAAAACCCGGAGCGCGTCAGCGAGATTTTTCTCGCGGAAGTGTTGAAGGTCGTCGAGCAGTGGATGATACTGGCGGATAAAAAGCTCGAAGGCACGGGCATGAAGGTCTATTGCTGCCCGGGCAATGATGACATGGATGAAGTGGATGAAATTGTCGTCGCCAGCAAGAGCGTTGTCCTTGCGGAAGGTCACGCCACGATGTTGGACAGCGGACACGAGATGATCGCCTCAGGTTGGAGCAACCGAACTCCCTGGGACACGCACCGTGAAGAGGACGAGGACCAGCTCAAAGTCAGGTACGATGCGATGATCGCCCAGTTGAAAGATCCGCGCAATTCGATTTTCAATATCCATGTGCCCCCCTATAAATCCAATTTAGATGAAGCCGCCGAACTGGATGAGAACCTGCGTCCCAAAATGGCCGGGCAGGTGTCGAAACCCGTCGGCTCGACGGCGCTGCGCAAAGCCATCGAAGAGACCCAGCCCCTGCTCGGCCTGCATGGACATATTCACGAAGGGCGCGGTGTTTCGCGCATCGGGGAGACCTTGTGCATCAACCCGGGCTCGATGTATGAGCAGGGTACGCTGCTTGGCGCGCTTGTGCGGCTTGGAAAGCGAAAAGTGGAAGATTACGTTTTGACGACCGGTTAATTTTCCCTCACCCCAACCCCTCTCCCATTGGGAGAGGGGCAAGGGGTGAGGGTAAACAAGTACCAAAAAAGGAGAGTGTCATGAGCAACTTGTTTGTCCGTAAGGCGACTGGACTGGTTCGTTCCTGGTCGGTCATGGACGCGTTCATCTACGCGTTGTTTTCCATCAACCTGATCACCCTCGGTTTGTACAGTTTCAGTCAGATGTACTACTTCGAGGGCGGCATGGTCAATGCGCTGATCATCAGCGCAATTTTCATTTTCTTTGAAGTCGTTGTGTATGCCGCGTTGATCTCCGTCATGCCCCGTTCGGGCGGCGATTACGTCTGGCAGAGCCGCATCCTCGGTGGGGCGGTGGGCTTCATCCTTGCAGTCACCGGCTGGTGGTTCATCCTGTGGCTGTGGGTCCCGCTGTATGGTGATATGTTCCGTCACATCGTGCTGGTGCCGATCCTCGGCGTGCTTGGCGCGCAGGATATCGCTCTGTGGTTCGCTGGCACGCAAAACGGCGCTTTCACGGCGTCACTGCTCACGCTTGCCATCGTCAGTCTCTTCATTATGCTCGGCATGAAGACCTACGCCCGCATTCAGAAGTTTTCCTTCTACGGCGGCATGTTGGGACTGCTCATCGTCATCGCTATGTTGTTGACAGGTTCCCCTGAAGCCTTCAAAGCAGGCTTGGAAGCGAACGCCGCCTCGATGTTCGGAACGGAAGCTGGTCTTTACGACACAACAGTTTCCCTCGGTGTGGAAGCGGGCGCGATCACCCCATTTGCAGGCGGATCCATGGCGGTGGTATTCCTTGTCATTCCCTACATGGTCTTCTTCAATTTGTGGCCCAACTGGGGCGCAACCCTTTATGGTGAAGTGCGCGGCGCAACGGATTTTAAACGCAACATGGCAGGCATGGGTTGGGCGCTTGCTGGAACCACCCTGCTGGGCATTCTCCTGCTCTTCGCCATCCGCAAAACCATCGGCTGGGACTTCTATGTTCAAGCTGGCGCTGCCTGGTGGAATTACGCTTGGGGTTATACGGACGTGCTTCCCGCATTGCCCATCTGGCCCTATCCGGCTCTGCTGGCCTCATTCCTCACCACCAATAAACTTGTGCAATTTATCGTGGTTGCATTGATGAGCCTGTGGTGGTTCGGTTGGTGCGCGACGGTATTCCTTTCCTCCACCCGCGTCATCTTCGCTGCCGCCTTTGACCGCCTACTCCCTGAATCCGTTGCCAAACTGGACGAACGCACGGGCACGCCGGTCAACGCGCTCTTGTTGATGGTGGTTCCATCTGTCCTGGTGGCCTACTTGTTCAATTACAACCTGCTCAATTTCCAAACGCTGACTTTGTGCTCCACGCTCGTCATCGCCGTGACCTTCCTCGGCACAACCATTTCGGCAATCGTGCTGCCCTACACCAAACCCGACCTATACCGCTCTTCACCGATTGCCAAATACAACGTGCTTGGCATCCCGCTAATCTCTGTTGCAGGCGTGATCTTTGGCGGATTCCTCGTCTATCTGCTCTACCAGTGGATTTTCGACCCGAACGGTTTGTACGGCATCGGCATCACCAACACCAGTTCCGTGATCTACATGCTCGCGAACTATGTGCTGGCCGCCGCCATCTACTTCGGCTTCAAATCCTACCGCAAGAGCAAGGGCATCGACCTGAGCAAGGTTCAGGCTGAAATCCCTGTGGAATAAAGTTTTCTTGTAGGTCACGTTTGCGAAGTCCTCGCAAGAGGGTAACGTGCCCGTCACGCTTCAAGCGTGACCTACATCCGCAATCGTTTTTCAAGGTGAATGGATGGCGCATACATCGCAGGAAATATTAAAGGAAATGTATCGGCTGATCGAGGCGGGGAATCAAAAGAACATTCAACTTCGCGCAATTGGCGGGCTGGCTGTGCAGGCGCACAACAAAAGGAACCATCCCCTGTTTTTGCGTGAGTTTGCCGACCTTGATTTCGTTGTTGCAAAAAAACAGCGCCGCGAATTTGAGCTGTTCATGCAGGAAATAGGCTACAGTCCCGACAAGCAGTTCAACATACTCAACGGCGCCACCCGCCAGATTCATTTTGACGAAAAAACGGGTATGAAAATTGATATCTTCGTCGGCGATTTTGAGATGTGCCACAAAATTCCCCTCGAAGACCGCCTGACTGCCGACCCTGTTACCATTCCGCTGGCGGAACTGCTGCTCTCCAAGGCGCAGATCTTTCAACTCAATCGCAAAGATGCGCTTGATATTGCCTCCATTTTGTTGAATAATGAAACTGGCGACCACGATAACGAAACCATCAACCTGCCTGTCATCTCGCGCCTGTGCAGCCAGGATTGGGGTTTGTACAAAACCACCTCGATCAACCTGGAGCGCGTGAAGAACACTGTCAACGAGCCAGAGACCAGCCTCACGCAGGAAGAACGCGGTATCATTCATCAACGTGCAGATGAGATCCAAAAAACATTCGCAGACATGCCCAAGCCGCTCGCCTGGCAGCTGCGTGACCGCGTCGGCACCCGCGTCAAATGGTATATCGAGGTCGAAGAAGTCGATCAATGAGTAAAAAAATCCGCCTTACTTTCGCAATTATTTTGCTTGCCGTATCCATTTCCCTTTTGCTTTGGGGATACCTCCCCAATCGACGTGAGACGCTGGAACGGGTGATTCCGCCCGCCGAAATGCAATTGCCGACTCCATCCTCGCTTCTCCCTGACATTGAGCCTGTTTCGTGACCATCAAACTTTGCCCACCCCCGCGCATTTCCCGTTTCATCCTTGCATTGATGGCGCTTCTCATTGCCATTGCCTGCGGGACGGCGGCTCCTGCCACTTCAGAAGAACCCGCCAGCGCACCGACTGATTTCACACCGCATTCCACCGCCACGCCAGTTGTCGTATTAACGCAGGTGGCGGACCCAACTCAAATGGTATCTCCAACCCAGGTTGCTGTTCAGCCTGAGCTCCCTGAAACCCGCCGCCTCACGTTGGAATTCCCGCCAAAGATGAAGGCGGGGGTCGAAAGTGACATTGTCCGCCTGACGCTGGAGGTGGATGAACTTGGCAACATCACGCCCACTGCCCGAATCGAAGGGAATATCGTCACAGGTGAGGTGATCGAAATCCCCAATTTATATGAAACACATAACGTCACCGCCGAAGCGCGTTTTGATATTGCAGGCATCGACGTCCAGCCATCGGGCGCGATCTATCAACCTCTAAAACGGGGCGAATCCGTCACGTTTTACTGGAGCATCCGCCCGCAGGAGACAGGGGTGTATCGCGGCACGATTTGGCTGCACCTGAATTTCGCCGAGCGCTCCAGCGGAGAAGAAAGCCGAATGGCAGTATCAGCCCAGATCGTCGAGATTGAAGCGGTGGATTTTTTCGGCTTCTCCGTCGATTTCGTGCGCACATCTGGTGTGGTTGGCTCAGTCCTGGGTGTCATCGTCGGACTCCCGTTTGTGGATGATGTCTTCAAATATCTCTGGAATAGGAGAAAGAAGAGCAAGAAACCCGCGAAGCGGTAGGTGGGAAAATATGACGAAAATCACCCAAAAAATTGACATGCTGTCAGGGGGTGACTTTGTTCTTTATGGTACAATTTCGCAATTGTTCCAAAAAATCCACGATGGAGTAACTTAAATGAATGAGTGGCTGTATGTAGCGTTGTTTTTCGTTGTTGGGCTGATCATTCCCATTGGCGCGATTGCAGCGGGTTTTTTCCTGGGACCGAAGAAGCCGAACCCCATCAAAGAATCAACCTATGAGTGCGGTGTTGAACCTGTGGGGGAGGCGTGGGTTCAATTCAAGGCTCAGTATTATATTTTTGCCCTGGTCTTCCTGGTGTTCGATGTGGAAGCGGTTTTCCTCTTCCCGTGGGCTGTAAAACTTGGTCAACTCGGCTTGTATGCCGTGGTGGAAGGCATTATTTTTGTCTGCATTCTTATTGTTGGGTTGGTCTACACCTGGCGCAAGGGAATGTTGGAATGGGCGTAATTCTTGTGTAAATAGAAGAAAAGGCTGAACGGATTTTCCTTTCAGCCTTTTCTTGTATCTTCTCAAAAAACAGGGGCGGAGACCCTAAAGGTTTCCCTCGCTGGCCAAATTATCTTGTCGAACAGCGTATTTTGCCAGCAAAGTACCCAATCTGACAGAAAAACCTTTAGGGTCTGGGAGTTCACCCCAAAT
>JAUXWL010000375.1 GCA_030680155.1 Anaerolineales bacterium | reverse complement strand
ATTTTGACCTTTCCTCGACGGAATCGGCAAGAGTACCATCTGGCGCAGGGGCAATCCTAAAAAAGCCTTGCGGCGTTGCGTCTTTGCGTTAAGGTTTGGCATCTTTGCCTTCTACACAATTTTAGATTTGGAATTGCTGTTGTTAGGAAAGTTAATCTTCTACGGTCTCCACGAAGGCGCGTACCAATCGTACTCGGCGGAGAGACCGGGCGCTTGCAGTATTTTCTGCTCCAGCGTGGCAAGGTTGACGAGGAAAAGATGCCCGCCAGAGATGGAGGTGGTCTCCTCCACCAGCAGGTAGTTCCCATTTGGTGAAAAGAGCAGCCGCCCAATGGTTGAGCCTGTATACACCAGTGAGAGATTTTCACCGCCGCGTGTGACCACGTACACTTCTGCATTGGGCTCGCCGCCTGTAAATCCGCTGTAGTAGTTGAAGGCGATCAGGCTGCCATCCGGCGACCAGACAATCGGGTAGATCGAGCCGCCCAAAAATTGAGCCACGGTCACGGCGTTTGAGCCGTCAGGCTGCATCACCTTTAACTGATGCGCCTCCGAGGCAGGGTCATACTCATCATAAGCAAGCAGACTGGCATCGGGCGACGCCACGACCTGCGCCTTCGTCACCGATGCAGAAAACATCGGGCTCACCATCCCATCTGCCACGCGGACGAGAACCAGATCGCCAGATAACCCCGAACGCATAATGAGATTGTCCGCAAACCAGTCGTCCATGATGTACGGGCGTCCATCTGCGGGCAGGCTGGCGGAGATGCTTTTCAACTCCGAGCCATCAGCCCGCACCACGAACACATCCTCGCCGCCCACGCCATCCTGCGTACGGACAGCGATCCACTCGCCGCCTGGCGACCAGAATGGCGGGTCAATGTATGGAGCTTGCGCCAGAGATTTCCACGTCTGCGCTTCGGCATCAAACAACCAGAGCTTGGTCGGCGTACCATCCGCCGCATCTGAATAAGAAAACGCGGCAAACTTCCCATCGGGCGACCAATCGAGTGCATTGATGGTGAAATTGAAAGCGAATGGAACTGTGATCTTTTCCAGCGGTGGGCATTTTTCGGAATCAAACACGCACACCCCGGAGACTTTCACCAACTGGATGGACTCGCCCTGCTTACGCGGCTGGAGGAAGAAATACAACTCCCCCGCTTCCTCTGCGACCATTGGGCTTGATTCTGTCACGACAGGATTCGACTCCGCTGGGGCAGGGTTGCCGGACTGAACCAAGCCAGTCGGCGGCACGAACAAAGATGTTTCGAAGGATGGATCAAAGAGAATGTTCTCGACGACACGTTCGCCTTGCAATGGTCCGCTTCCATCCTTGCCGAATTCCTGCATTTTGAGGATGACCGCGGTTTGGGTGTCAAGCCACATCTTCCATGAAGGAGAAGGGTTGCCCAAATGCGTCCATTCGACGATCAAAGCTCCACGCCCGGCGACAACGTCCATGCCGAGCGGGGTGAACGTCCCTTCGCTTTGAGCAAAGTCAGATGGAAACGCCATTTCAGAGAGCGGTGTGCCAATCTGCCCCCACATGGGATTGGGATAGGCCGTCCCTGCTTGCAACGGCGGAACATACTGCCCCACCCGCGCAAAATCGGGATACGGCGCTTGCTCAGCGAGCATGGAATTCAGGTTGATGTTGGAGATCGTGGAGCCGTCGCTAAGTTTCAGGGTTTTATCCGCGTTGTTGGTAACGCCGGTCAATTCCACGCGGTAGCGGTTGTCCAATGGTGCGAGCCAGACTTTTTCAGAAAACGCCTGCGTCGAACCATCGGATAGATACCATGTGATCGTCCCGCTCATCTGCAGGGTGGTCCAATGTTCCGCGCTTGCGAGCATGGCGAACTGAATCTGCTCGGATGTGGAACCAAGGCTCAGGTCGTATGGAGCAGGCGTCAGATTAAAGAATGAGGCGGGAGCGGATGCTGAACATGCGGTCAGGAAGATTAAAGTCAGAAGCATGAGTCGTTTCATTAAGTCTCCTTGTCAAGAAAACGACGTTTTCTTAATGTTAAAGTTCCCGCTGTCTTGCGACAACGGGAACTTTTTTAGGTCAACTTACGGGGTGGCGGTGGGAGTCGCCGAAGGCTCTTCGGTGTTCGTGGCGGTGGGAGGCAGCGGAGTGTTGGTGATGGTGGGTGTGGCGCTCGGAGCAACACTTGCAGATGCATTGTAAATGATGGGCGCAACCCAGAGGGCGCGGTCACCAGTGGGCGAACCCGTGGAAAGAACCGTGAGGATGAACTTCACGTTTTTGCCAGCCAGCGAGGAGAGGTCTATATCTGCATTGTAGACCTGTCCTTCGTATTTTTCGACGAACGCCCAGTAGGTCTGAATGGAGGAGCTGCCATCCAGTGAATAATCGAGACGATAGACGACATAGCAGGAAGTGGCGCCATGTTCGCAACCAATCGTGGCACGGAATTTATCACCCGACTTGACGTTATAGATCGGGTAAATTCCCTGAATGTAGCCGTTGTTGATGTTCTGCGGGAAGGTCAAAATACCGGTGCGCGCGTCGGTTGTGCCGTTCTCCAATTTGGAAGGATTGGTGATAAGGACAAAACCCTTCGCGTCGCCATCGGTGCCGGGGCAGGGTTGCTCACCCGCGCCGGTGTACCACTTTGCAGCACAGACGTTGGCAGCGAAGTCATAGCTTGTGCCAGTGATCGGTGTGGCAGGTGTGACCGGGGTGGAAGGCGTCCCTGAAGTTGCTGTGGCAGTGGCAGGGGTAATCCCTGTGCCCGTCACTTTGATCTCAACCCAGAAGGATTTCGTGCCGCCCGTGCCAATACCAAATGGAACGCCGGTGTTGCTCTTGAGCTTCCAGTAACCGCGGTAGGTTCCTGCGGTGGTGGGCGACGTCAATGGGATGGTAATATCCACGGTTTGCCCGGGCGCGACCGAGGTTGGGATGAGCGCGGAATCAGGCCCGCCCATCTTTTCGCCACTGTCAAACATCAGGCTGTAATTCGACCATGTGCAGGTGCCGATGTTCTTCAAACGCCAGGTCTTGTTGAAGCCGACGCCCGGGGCGAAGGCAGCGCCATCCGGGACAGTGACATCCGCGATGAACTGTGCGCGGTCACAAGCATTCGGCTGGACGGTTCCAGTTTTGGTCGGCGTAGGAGTCGGAGGTGTGCCTGTCACCGTTGGCGTGGCTGTGGGAGGCGTGGTACCGCCGCCGGGACGGGAAATGATCGGGTTGACCCACAGGGAGCGGTCACCCGCTGGCGAACCGTATGCAGAGGTGACGAGGATGAACTTCACATCCTGCCCTGCCAGCGCATCAAGATTCAGGTTGACGTTGTAGGTCCAGCCTTCGTATTTTTCCCGGAAAGTCCAGAAGGTTTTGACTGCGCCTGTGCCGATCTGATAATCGAGACGATAGGCGACATAACAAGTCGTTGCGCCATACTCACAGCCAATGGTGGCTTGGAAGCGGTCACCCTTTTGCACTTTGAAGGCTGGGTAAGCCGCCTGGACGAATCCATTGGTAACGTTGTTGGGCGCCAACAACAAACCCGCGTTGGCAGAGGTTACTCCGCTTTCGAGTTTTGGGGTGTCCAATTTCAAGCCAAAGCCGTTGGCGCTTCCGTCTGTGCCGGGGAAGGATAATGCTCCCGCCCCGCTCGACCATGCGGCAGAGGCGGCATTGGCGGTAAAGTCATAGCCTGTGCCGGAGGAGGAGGAAACGCGAATCTCCACCCAGAAGGATTTGTTTGCAGTGGAGCCAATCCCAAAGACACCACCCGCAGCGCTTTTGAATTTGTAATAGCCGAAGTAGTGTCCAGCGGCGCTTGGTGCGGTCATATCGACAGTGATGTCCACTGTCTGGCCGGGGTTGACCGTTGTCGGCAGGGCAACGGAAGTGGGCGCGCCCATCTTCTCGCCGCTGTCGAAAATCAGAGACACGTCACTGGTGGTCCATGCGCAGGTGCCGATGTTTTTCAAGCGCCAGGTCTTCTTAAAGGTGGCGCCCGGCGCGAAGGTGGTTCCATCGGGAACCGTTACATCCGCGATGAACTGCGCCCAGTAACAGGTGGCAGCATTCGCGGTGGATGTCCCGCCCGGCACAAGGGTAAACATCAGCGCCAGCAGGAGAAAAACCGATACAAACCGTGATACAGATTTCATTTCTTCCTCCATCAATTCGATGCTAAAAAGACGTAACAAATTCTCCAAAAGTTCCGTATGACTATACGCCATCCCTAGTATATCTTTTCTTAAAGGATTGTTCAATATTGATGGACTGGGCAATTATGCGGATATTGCGTTTTAAGCAAAGCAGCGCAAATTCCCATACACTCCGAAGTGTACTTAATTACACTGGCAATCTTTATTATAAATCGTTGTATCATCTCAATAATTTGGGGTGAACTCCCAGACCCTAAAGGTTTTTCTGTCAGATTGGGTACTTTGCTGGCAAAATACGCTGTTCGACAAGATAATTTGGCCAGCGAGGGAAACCTTTAGGGCCTCCGCCCCTGTTTTTTGAGAAGATACAAATCGTTG
>JAUXWL010000109.1 GCA_030680155.1 Anaerolineales bacterium | reverse complement strand
CAAATGGTCGGATTAAAACCACCCCTGCCAGGAACATATCCCGTGTTCAAGTTTGCTACCGTCTTTGCCAGCCTGATGTTGATGCTTTCGTTGAGCATCAATGCCATGTCGCCGTATGTGAGTTTCAGCGCACCTTCCATGTTTGCCTATGGCTTTGGCGGCGGAGGCGGCGGCGATGAACTGGCTGTCGGCGGCGGCTGTGAAGAACCATGTGGAGAGGCTGCCGCAGCAGAAGCCCCCATGCTGGAAATGGCGCCCTCCGCCGCGGAGGAAGGGGCGCTTCCTGCAACCGAACCACAAATGGATACGATGCAAACCCCCAAAGAGGCAGGGACTGAATCAGAAAACCAGGAACAAGCCCTGGCTGAGGAAGAAGCGCAGCGTAACGCCCAACCAGGCGAAGCCCCCATCCCCGTCGTATGGCAGATCGTTTTGCTGGTTATCGGAATCTTGAGCGGAGGGTTGATGTGGCTCATGCGTCAATCTGCCGCGCGCAAGTGGCGATAGCTTTTCATGGCTCGAGATAATTTTGTAAAATTCTGCCCGCGCTGTGGAGCGCAGGTGACGCATGAAGAAAAGTTTGGCAGCATGCGTCCCGTCTGCCCACAGTGCGGGTGGATTCATTTTCAAGACCCGAAGGTTGCGGCGGCAGTGTTGATCGAAGATGGAAGCCGTGTGCTGTTGGTACGGCGGGTCAATGAGCCGTTTCGCGGCATGTGGACTCTGCCTGCTGGTTTCGTGAACGGTGGGGAGAATCCTGCCGAGGCGGCGGCGCGGGAATGTTTGGAAGAGACCGGCTTGAGTACGCGCGTGACGCGTGTGTTTGACATCATCTCAGGCAGGGAGCATGAGCGCGGCGCAGATTTCATCATCGTCTATCTGGCAGAGGTAATTGGCGGCGTCATGTCGCCTGCCGATGATGCCGATGCGGTGGAATGGTTCGAGCGTGAGAATTTGCCCCCGCTGGCGTTTCGGGCAACCCAACAGGTTTTACAAAAATAAAAAAGGCTTCGGATTTTCATCCGAAGCCTTTTTTGCTGAGGTTTCTCTACCGTACATTTTCCTCGCAAAGAAACCCTAAAGGTCTTTTCGGCGAATCGAGAATCTGCGAAGGAAAAGGAGACCCCTTCGACAAGCTCAGGACAGGCTTTAGAGTTTGCGTATACGGTAGAGAAGCTGAAGTTACGGCTCGAACTGATAGGTGAAGTATTCGTAACTTTCCTTGGTGTTGTTATCAAAATCCACGGCATAGAAGCCGACGGCGTAATCGCCATCCACAAGATGGCGCGACTCGAACCAGAAGCCCTGTTCGCCGTAGGTGAAGACCACACCGCCCAGCGAGTAATCGAAATAGGGTTCGTCGTTTTCATCAAAGTAATAGGACTGGACATAATCTTCGAATTGGTCGCCGATCTGCGGCGTGACGGCCACTGCCGTGGCAATACCGTCGCCATCGGGGTCGGGTAGGGCGTACACTTGCAGCAGATTACCGTCGGGATCGAAGAGCAGTTTGGCGTTCACAGGCGCGCCGTTGACGGGGGTGTATTGCCCGTACAGCGAATAGGTGGAAACTCCATCCGCGCTGAGATATTCATCCGGCTCGAAGAGAGCAAACTCCTCATTCACTCCATCCTTTAGCGCCCAAAGACTCGGTATCCATTCGTAATTGACCTGAATTGGGCTGGGACCATAATCTGGCATGTTCACGCCGCCTACTGTCGTTGTGTTGTCTGCAAAATGATAGAAGGTGTCGCCGACCCAGTAGGCATCTGCTTCGGGGTTGTAGAAGTAAAGGATGAAATAGATGTAGGCCACATCCCCGGTCACTGAGGTGGAGAGGGTCAGCGTTTCGTCACCCGTGATCAATGTGTCTGAAAGTGTAACAGGCGCAATGCTAAAGTCTGATGCGCCCGGGGCAATGACGGCGCTGGTGCGATTGGGCAGGTATGCCTGTCCCTCCTCCGGCACATATGCCTGCCCTGTGTAATGGAAGGCGAGGAATTCATCCCAGGTGGATTGTTGGAGGAATGCAGCGGCATCCACCCCATAACGAAGCGGCGCTTCATTACTGAATTCGGTGAAAATATAAATATCGGAGATGGGGAAATGGAATGATATTCCGTATGATCCGCTCATGCGTGAGCCGTATTTTTCCGCCACGACTGCCGCTTCGATCGCTGTGCGGAGTTGCTGTGAAGATTGAACAATGGCAGGGTCGTTGGTGGTGGCCATTACTTCAGCGAAATGACTTAGGTCAATGTA
>JAUXWL010000100.1 GCA_030680155.1 Anaerolineales bacterium | reverse complement strand
GAAATACAGAACGCTGAAACGATAACAAAGAAGGGACACAGCGGCGCTGTGTCCCTTCTTTGTTGTTTTTCTCTACCGTACATGATGCGCTCAAGCCGCCGTCCCCGGCGGCGTTTTTCCGAGGAAATCTTGCGCCGGGGACGGCGCAAGGAGCAATTTGTATTTTTACTTGTATTTGTACGGTAGAGAATTTTATTTCAAACTCTCTGCTGGGCTACCTTTCCATCACCGCCGCTTCCACCGATTGGATGGGTGGCATGAAATCTGCCAGTAGTTCCCAACTATCGCCTGAGTCGCGGCGGTAAAACAATTGACCTGTGTTCGCGCCAAAATCATCGGAATAATGCGTGGTCGGTCCGTAAACAAAATGGCTGACCGCCGCCTGTAAACGATTATCGCGCGGATCCAACCGCATGCGCATCATGTTCCAGCTTTTGAACTGGATATCGCTCATCTGCCATTTCCTGCGTTTGGTATCATTGCTGAAAATGAAGCCGCCCTTGCTCGTCCCAACGAAGACCAAAACCTGTTTGCTCATGGGTTTCTCCTTTTACCTGTAAAAAGAACAATTTTTCTATTTGTTGTAACACGGGGACGGGAAACTCTGTAAGGTTTTCAATGAAAAAAAACACGGGGTACAATGACCATGCAAATTCATATAATGCCCACGGTCATATCATGCCCGTAGGGTACAAATTGCGCTTTCCCACCTTTGAAAAAGCGCAATTTGTGACCGCGCTGGGTATACAATCAAAATAATGAGGAGTTCGACATGAGAAATATCCTGTTCCTGTTCGTTGTTTCCATCCTTGCCCTTTCATCCTGTAAAAGCGTCGGCGACGATATTTTCAAAATCTCAGACCCTGCCAAACAACTGGAAGTTGAAGCGGGCAATGAGTTCAAGATCATCATCGACTCCAACCCGTCCACAGGCTACCACTGGGAGCTTGTGGATGAACTGAATGAAAGCGTTGTGAAATTCGTTTCACGCGAGTATCGGGCTGGCGAGCCGGTGGCGCCTGGCTCCGGCGGTGTGGATGTGTGGGTGTTCGAAGCCGTTGCCGCAGGGCAGGCGGACATCACTCTTGGGTACTATCCGCCCTCAAATGACCCTGTGGAGGCGCAACAAATTGTCACTTTCACTGTTACAGTAAAGTAGAAGGATAGGCGCTCCGAGTGGGTCGCCTTTTTTATCTCCAACGCCGATGGAGAGTTTACCGAAAAAGGAGGAAAGATGAATCACACGCTGTTAATGATGGGGGTGTTGGCAATTATGCTGGCCGCCTGCGGACAAACCCCAACCGAGCCTGCGCCGCCGCCCACCCTGTCTGCGACCGTTGTGCCAAGCGCCGTCCCGTCTCCTGCTGTCACCGCCACACCCACCCTGCCGCAAGTGACGGTGCAACTCAAAACGGAACGCGTCAACTGCCGCTTTGGCCCGGGCACAGTCTATCAACTGGTCAACGAGATCAGTCAGGGGCGGGCCTTGCGCGCGGTGGGACGCAATGAGGCTTCCAACTGGTGGTATGTGCGCGACCCCGGCAACCCGGGTGGATCCTGCTGGGTTTCCGCAGATGTGACCGAGGCGCAGGGCGAAGCGGAGCAGTTGCCTGTCATCCCGCCGCCGTTCGTCACCGTCACCAAAGTGGATTTGCGCGTGGAACCGAACCGCATCCTCGTTGGTTGCAGTCAATTCCCGCAGACCGTCTTCTTCGAAGCGCAGGTCACCACCAATGGACCAACCCTCCTGACATGGAAGTGGGAAGCCAGCACAGGGGTCGTCTCGGATGTCGGCTCGCTTGTTTTTGAGGAGGCGGGCACGCAAGCCATCAATGAGTTTTACCGCATCAACGGCCCCAATGAGTACTGGGTTAAGTTATATATCCTCACGCCGAATGAAAAAGTGGAGCAGGTCAATTTCCCCGTGAACTGCACGCCGTAAAAAAAACTATGGAGTCAGGGAGCTACGTGCCCCGAAGGGGTATGCTCCCGCTTTTCGCCAGCTATCCACCTGACTCCACATTATCCTAATACTGGAAGATCACGTTCTTATACCCAAGCGCATTGAAGAACTTGAGCAGGTAATTCTCCGCGTTGCGCTGACCCTGCACAAGAATACCGTCCTCCAGCGCAGCCTTGCGGATCTCATCCTCGGCGGTCTGGCGGGCGAGGGTTTCAAGGTCAATATTGCCTTTGGTCAGCAAACCCGTATCACGGTCATAGACATAGGATTTTTCATTATCCAATGTGGCGATGAATATCTCGGTGGGAGGCAGGCGCACATACAACACGCCGCCATCCAGCCGTAAATCACCGGGCTGAAGTTTTTCCATGTCGATGCCTGCGATCACAATGCCGTGCGCCACGAACAACAATCGGTCGCCGAATGCAAAACCGAACGTCCCCTGCCCGACCTCAGCCGTGATAACTTTCTCCACACTGTATTGGATGGTCTCCAAACGCGCCAGCGCGCGGATTTCGGTTATATACGTCACCGGGTCGGGGATAATGGTCGGCGTGGGGTTCATCAACTGCGCCACCTGCGTCTGTAATGCCTGGTTCGCCTGGCTGGCTTGCTCAAACGGCTGCATCGCCGACGAGGCTGTGTCGCGCACCGTCTCTACGATAAAATATACCCCAGCGGCAAGCACCACCAAGATCAGAATGGACATGATTGTGTTAAACGTATTTTTCATTTTTTCCTTTCCGTAACTTCGTTTATTATACAAGGTCATTATGCCTGCAAACAGACAATCCTGTAAGATGAGAGAAGTTCTGCTAATCCTCACACTCGCCATGTTGGGATGTTCATTCCCCGCGCAGGTGACGTTGGGAACTCCCACGCAGACGCCCACGCCCGAAGCTGTCCCCGTTTTCACACAGACGCCTCCTTCCACCGCCGAGCCTGGTACTGACCAGAATCCTTTGATCCTCGCCCTCGGCCCCTCCCAACGTCCTACAGAGGAAGTGATTGCGGCGGGAGAAGTAATTGCCGCCTACATGCAAGCCCGCACAGGTTATCGCATCGTGACGGTGATCCCTGCCTCCGAAGCCTCACAAGTGGATGCGCTCTCGAAAGGCAACGCGCACATCGTTGTGCTGTCACCGTATGGGTATGTGCTGGCGAAAGAGGGTAATCTGGTCACGGCGCTGTTGGCGCAAGTCCGTGATGGGAAGATTTTTTACGGCGCACAGTTCATTGCCAATAACGGGAAGGATTTTGCTTCCTATTACGACTCCGCACGGGATGAAAACACAACCGATGCTGTGACTGCCTTCAAACAATTTCAGGATAAAAAAGCCTGCTGGAGCGACGACGCATCTCCGTCAGGGTATGTGGTGCCGCTGGGGGTGTTGAATCAGGCCCAGGTCCAGATACGAAGCGGGGCATTTTTGGGAGGTCAGCCAAGCGTTGTTCGCGCCGTCTATGCCGATGACATCTGTGACTTTGGCGCGACGTTCGTCGATGCCCGCGATTCAGCGGTACTCGAAGCGGATTATCCCGATGTGATGGAAAAAATCCTTGTAGTGTGGCGCATTCCTGCCATCATCCCGTATGCGAATATTTCGATTACGAACAGCCTGCCATTCGAGATGCGGCGCGTGATCCAGCGCGCGTTTATCGATCTGATGCTGACGCCTGAGGGAAAATCCGCGATGCAAACGGTGTATGGCTTCGACGAGGTGCAAGTGGTGGAGGATGCCGCCTACGCCGAGTTTGTGAATACTGTGAAGGCTTCGGGGCTGGACTTGCCGACTTTGATAAAATAGCGCGGATGTTAAAAAGAATTTTTGTATTTTTCCGGCGCACTGCGCTGGTCTTGAGTTTTCTGGCGGCCGTTGGTTTGTTTGCCCCAAGGTTCGTGATGCAGATATTCGCCGCACCGCGCACCTTCACCGTGGAGGATGTTCCGCCAGCCCGTGTGGCAATCGTCTTTGGCGCGGGTCTGCTGCGTGACGGTTCGGCGGGACCCGTGTTGAGCGACCGCGTGCAAACCGCTGTGCAGTTGTATGAAGCCGGCAAAGTGGATAAACTGTTGATGAGCGGTGACAACCGTTTTGATAATTACAACGAACCCGAAGCCGCGCGCCAATATGCCCTGCAGCGCGGTGTGCCTGATGAAGATATTGTTTTGGATTACGCAGGCAGGCGCACCTACGATACCTGCTACCGTGCAAAGCACATCTTTGGCGTGGACGAGGCGATTCTGGTCACGCAGCCGTTCCACATGCCGAGGTCGCTGTTCCTGTGCAACTGGTTCGGCGTTGAATCCACGGGCGTGGAGGCGGATAACCGTTACTTCCTCAAACGTTCGCGCGCCTTCTGGAACTTCCGCGAGACGTTTGCCATCTTCCAAGCCGCCTGGGATGTGCTGGTGACAAAACCCCTGCCTGTGCTCGGTGAGCCTGAACCGATGGAATAAAGTTATCCGCAGGGGACGCGGAGTGCAGGCTGTAGTCTGCCATCGCATTGCTGCGGACTGTTGCAGATTAACAAATTATCCTGACAATAAAAAATGCAGAGTTTAAGTACCGCAATGTTCACATTGCGCGTACTTTGGCAGCCCATTTGTCGCTCGCAAGATGAATCCTTCGATGAACTCACCTGTGCCTCCCGAAGGACATCGGGACGATGTGCGGCACTGGCGCAGGCAGGACATGCCATGCGGTACGCTATTGTCAGAATAATTTGGAAGAGTTCAACAATCCGCAATGCTAAGGCAGACTAAAGTCTGCACTCCGATTTTTCGAATAGGTCTAAATGCCAGGGCAATGACACCGAGGAAAATACCTGCAACGGAGGATGCCCACGAGAGGGGGCACAAAGGGAATCCAAGCGGGAGCAGAAAACCCGTCAGCATCAGGAGCAGGCCGAGGGTAAGCAGGAAGCGCAAACTCCATCCAATCCAAATCGGATAAAAAAACCCCGCTGCAGAGGGGCGCCGAGAAAAACACTCCACGGACAAATTGCATATAATTGAACATACCATGAGAAAGACACTGGCGTTTTGGATGCTCGTCCTCGCCCTCCTCGCTTCTTCCTGCGGGGAAGCTGGTTCTGCAACCGAAGCGAATCCCAACCTCCCTGCCGCTGCCCCCACCGCCCAGACCAATCCCTCCTCGCCAGGGAGTTTCTCCATCCCCTACGGGAAAAATATCCGCTTCGAACAGATCAGCCTGGATGACGGACTCTCCCAAAGTGTGGTCAACATCATCCTGCAAGACCACAAAGGCTTTCTGTGGATCGGCACAGACGATGGATTAAATCGATACGATGGGTACAACTTCACTATCTATAAACCCGACTCTTCCACAGCATTTGGATTAAGCGACCGTTCCATCACCGACCTGATAGAAGACGAGCAGGGATTCCTGTGGGTGGCAACCCGCTCAGGTGGGCTGAACCGTTTTGACCCCGGCAGCGGTCAATTCACGCATTACCTCCACGACAATCTGGATGACCAGACCATCTCCAGCAACCAGATCCATACCCTCTGCCTCGACGAAACCGGATTGTGGATCGGCACCGATAACGGGCTGGATTTCCTCGACTTCGAGACGGATCAGTTCACGCACTATCGCGCCTCCACCGAAGTTCCGCCTGATTCCCGCAGCCTGAGCAGTAACTCCATCCGAACCCTTTTCAAAGACTCCAGCGGAAACCTGTGGATTGGCACTGCCAATTCAGGCGTCAATATTTTCAACAAAACCAACGATACTTTCACAATCTATAAACACAACGAAAAAAACCCTGCAACATTGAGCAATAACCGCGTCTTAAGCATCACAGAAGGACAGAAAGGCGAGATATGGATCGGCACCGCCAATGGATTGAACCGCTACAACCCCACCAGAAAATACTTCGCCCGTTTCTTCACCGTCAGGGACACATCGCGCGGACTCTCTGGCACCACGGTCTACTCCCTGCACATGGACCGTTCCGGCGGGCTGTGGGCCGGAACAAATGAAGGCTTGTATCGGTACGATTCGCAATCGGGAAAATTCATCCACCACCAACACCAGCCGGGCATTTCAAACAGCCTGAGCAACAATCAGGTCTACTCCATCTACGAGGATGCCAGCGGCGTTTTGTGGATCGGCACCTACGGCGGCGGCTTGAACAAATACAACCGCCAGCAGGACCGCTTCGCCTATTACCGCAATGATCCCAATAACCCGAACAGCCTTGGCAGTAATTTCATCTTCCCCATCCTCGCAGATGAAAACGGCGTCGTCTGGATCGGCACCTACGGCGGCGGATTAAGCCGCTTCGAGCCCAGAACCGATCAATTCACACGCTACGAACACACTCCGGGCAGCGCCACAACCATCAGCAGCAACAATGTCATTTCATTGTATATCGACCGCAAGGGTATCCTCTGGGCAGGCACCAACCATGGGTTGGATCGCTTCGACTCCGTGCGGAAAACGTTCACCCAATTCCAGGTCATTGATCCAGGCACAAAAGAACCGGTCGAAGTTGCTGTATTTGCCATCCGCGAAGACTCAAAGGGAAATTTCTGGGTCGGCACAAACCGTGGGCTTGCCAGCTTCGATCAGGATACACGCGTATTGACCCTGTTATCAGGTTCCGACGAGAACATCCCCGCCAGCATCGGCGAACATCATATCAATGTTATTTTCGAAGACAGGGATAAAGACCTATGGATCGGCACCTTCGATAATGGATTAAAACGCCTCGACCTGGAAACAGGCCTGGTTACCCACTACCGCAACAACCCGGACGACACTTCCACACTGGGAAGCAATGCGATCATGAGCATCCATCAAGACCAAAGGGGCACACTCTGGGTCGGCACACATGGCGGCGGATTGGCACGCTACAATCCCGAAACAAACAACTTCTCTCATTTCACCGAGAAGGAAGGACTGCCCAACAACGTAATTTACGGGATTCTCGAAGACGCCACAGGAGACCTATGGCTGAGCACTAACTTCGGGCTCTCCAAATTCAATCCACGCAACCTCGCCTTCCGCAACTTTACCGCCAGCGATGGCTTGCAAAGCAACGAATTCAACCAGAACGCCTTCGCCAAAGACCAAAACGGGACCCTGTATTTCGGCGGCATCAATGGGCTTAATGTATTCCAGCCGCAGGAAATAAAAGATAATCCATATCCCCCCAACCTTGCACTCACCGCCCTCACCCATGATGGCGCTCCGCTCGAAGAAATGCAAACTCCCGAATACCTGCAAAGCTTGATGCTCCCATGGCCCTACGACTCTTTTGAGTTCGAATTTGTCGCATTTGCGTACGAACAGCCCTCCAAAAATCAATACGCCTACATGCTCGAGGGCTTTGACACAAATTGGATCCAGATCGGCAACCAGCGCACCGGGCGTTACACCAACCTGCCCGGTGGAACCTACACCCTGCGCCTGCGCGGCTCGAACAGTGACAATATCTGGAACGAGGAAGGCCATGCCATTGAAATTGTCGTTGTGCCGCCATTTTGGGAAACCTGGTGGTTCCTTGGTTTGATGGTCATCGTGCTGGGAGTCAGCGCTGCGGGCGGTATACGCTGGCGCGTTAAAAGGGTCGAAAACCGTAACCTCGAACTGGAACGCCTTGTCCAAATACGCACAGCAGACCTCGAAAAGCGCACCAGTGAGATCGATGCCCTGTATCAGGCGGATGAGAAGATCCTGCGCAGCGTAACCATCAACCAGATATTCCAGGCATTGGTGGATGTATCCATTTCAATGCTGCGCGCAGACCGTAGTTCGATCTTCGCATGGAGCGAGGAGCGGGGGAAGATACTGCCCATCGTCTGCCGCGGATTTCAGGCAGAAACCATAGCCGTACTGAGCTTCGACCAAAATGAAGGGCAGATCGGCCACGCCATGAAAACGGGCATTCCTGTCATCATTTCCAAGCTCGATATGGCCGCACAGCGAAAAGATATTCAAACCGCCATGTCCAACGAAGGGATCGAATCCCTGGCCCACTTCCCCATCGTGGTGGATGGGAAAGTGATCGCCCTGTTCAACGTGGCATACACCCGCCCCAACGCGCTCAATGAAGATGCAATGCGCCTCTTTACCACCCTGGTCAACCGCGCCGCCATGTCCATCGCAAACATGGATTTATTCGAGCAGACCAAAGACCTGGCAGTGATGGAGGAAAGAAACCGCCTCGCCCGGGACCTGCATGACAGCGCCAAACAAAAGGCATTCGCTGCGCTGGCACAAATGGGCACCGTCAATGGAATGATAAAGTCTTCGCCCAATGGAATTAAATCCCACTTGAGCGAAGCGGAAACGCTGATCTATGAAGTCATTCAGGAATTGAACTTCCTGATCCAGGAAATTTACCCGATTGCCCTGCAGGAAAAGGGATTGCAAACCACCCTGCGTGAGTATGTCTTCGAGTGGGAGAGTCGCAACGATGCAGTTGCCAACCTCACGATCCAGAATGAGCGTTCACTTCCGCTTGATATTGAGCAGGCAGTCTATCGGTTCGTTCAGGAAGCGCTTGCAAATGTCTCTCGTCACAGCAAGGCAAACCGCGTGGGTATTTCCCTATCCTACAACACTGATTCATTGCAAGTTAACATTGGCGATAATGGCATTGGGTTTGATGTCGACAAAAAAGCAAAAGGCATGGGGTTCCGCTCGATGCGCGAACGCATTGGAAGCATTCGCGGCACAGTCCAGATCCAAAGCGCCCCGCAGCAGGGTACACGCCTGATCGCGCATATACCCATCAAGAGTCAAGCAGGAGAGAAGAATGAAACATCACCGCACAAGCATACTAATCGCAGATGACCATGAAGTGGTCCGGAACGGCATCCGTTCCTACCTGGAAAAAATCTCGGATTTTCATGTAGTTGGCGAGGCATCTTCCGGGGAGGAAACGGTCAGCATGGTCGGCGAGTTAATCCCCGATATTGTCCTGCTTGATCTCATCATGCCTGGCATGGATGGCATCGAGACCACGCGGCGCGTGCGCCAGGTCAGCCCGCGCACCAAGGTGGTGGTGCTGACTTCGTATCATGAGGATGTTCACATCTTCCCGGCTTTGAAGGCAGGCGCAATCTCCTACATCTTGAAGGATATGAAAATGGATAAACTGGTGGATGTTCTGCACCGCGCCGTACAGGGTGAAGTGACCCTGCACCCACTGGTGGCTGCGCGCGTCCTTCAAGCTATTCGCGGTGAAAATAGCGGGGAGCAGCCGCTCTTTACCGAACTGACCGAGCGCGAGACCGATGTTCTCAAATTGATCGCCAGCGGGATGACCAACAGCCAGATCGCCGAGAAACTGGTCATCAGTGAGAATACAGTGAAGGGACACGTCAGCAATATTCTCAGTAAATTGCATCTGGCCGACCGCACACAGGCGGCAGTCTATGCCTGGCAGCAGGGCATCGTGAATCGGCAAAGCCTGTAAAATACAAACATAAAAAACCCCCGCATCATGCGGGGGTTTTTTATATTGCAACTTGTCGTGCTTATTGCCCCATCTCAGCCAGGGCGGCTTCGATCTCCTGTTGGAAGGCAGTGAAGGACTGTGCGCCTTCGATAACTTTGGTGACCGTCTCACCATTGACCGTGTACGTCATCACAAAGGACGGGGTCGCGCGGATATTGGCAAGGATGCCATCCTTTGAATCCTGCTCGACGCGCTCCTTATACTTACCGGAGTTAAAGCACGAATCAAAATCGCCGATATTCAAGCCGATATTTTCGGCAAAGGCAGTCAGGCGGCGGTCGGTATAAGCGCCGACATTCTCACCCGTCTGGTTGGCAAAGATAATGTCGTGCATTTCCCAGAACCTGCCCTGGTCGCCCGCGCAGTAGGAGGCTTCCGCCGCGCGCCCGGACTCGACGCCAATGAAGGCGCCAAAGGACTTATACACAAAGTAAACAGTTCCATTGGAAACGTAACTTTGCATCAATGCTTCCTCCGTATTTTCAAAGAAGACACGGCAGTACGGACATTGGAAATCGGAATATTCCTCGATCTTGATCGGTGCGTTGGGGTCACCAACGGCGTTAAAGTCCACATTTTCGCGGACAATTTCAGGCGCTGAAACGACATCGCCGATGGGCTTCAAACTTGGGTAAATGATCAAAAAGGCGATCAGAAGCGCGCCTACTGTGATCAACCCAATGCTCAAAAGCCGCGAGCGCTGTTCCTTGCGGCGCAATTGTTCCTTGCGGGCCTGCCGCTTGCTCTGTTCTTTACTGTTACTCATGCTAACTCCTGTGAAATAATTTTAATGAATTTCTCTACCGTACACGCAAACCCTAAAGCCTGTCCTGAGCTTGTCGAAGGGGTCTCCTTTTCCTTCGCAGATTCTCGATTCGCCGAAAAGACCTTTAGGGTTTCTTTGCGAGGAAAATGTACGGTAGAGAATAACGAATTAGATTTTCTCATGCGGAAATGAATTTGTCCAGAAGTGCGTTAAAACCTTCTTATTTTGGCTCATCGGGAATCGCCGTGATGTGCCGCCAGATGTGGAGCGGATTGGCAATCCGCTTTACGCCGAACACCAGATATACTGGTCTACTACGGCAACTCCCGGAGATGCATTATCTCCCTACTCACGCAGGCGGGCGTCCATCCAGAGGGACATGGTCTTGAAAACTTCGTCTTTCTCCGGTTCATTATGCAGTTCGTGATAAGCGCCCTCCCAGAGGACAAGCGTACATTTATCCTTTAATGACGAGGCAAATTCGGTACTGCTGGAGGGGAAGGCAATCGCATCCTCTTTGCCGTGCAGCAGCAGCAATGGGAGCGAAAATTCGCCGGCATGAGCCAGCGTCCAATGGACAACGCCGAGCATGGTCTTCCCAAATCCGAGCGACACTTTATCATGCACAAGCGGGTCATTGACGTATGCCTCCACCACCGCTTTATCACGCGATAGGCTTGCAGTGTCCAACCCGCTGGCGATGGCCGTATTCGGCGTCAACGCGCCCAGCGCCCTCACAGCAAGGATTTTCAGGGTCTGGTTTTCAAGCGCAGTGTGCAACCCTGAACTCGTGGCGATGACGCCTTTCAACTTCGGCTTGCGAAGCAACCCATAGTGCAATACTTGAATCCCTCCGAGGCTGTGGCCATATAAGAAGATGGGCAACCCCGGATAATGGGAATTCGCATGTTCCAGCAGCAGGTCAATATCCTGCATAAAGTCTTCGATGGAGGTTATATGTCCGCGCGCGCCGCCGGAACGCCCGTGACCGCGCAGGTCATAGGTAAGAAAAATGAAGCCTTCCTTTCCGAGCGCTTCGGCAACATGGGCATAACGTGAACTGTGCTCTCCCAACCCATGCACATGACAGATCACCGCTTTTGACTGGACAACCGTCGGCTCCCATGCTTGTGCGAAAATTTCCAAACCGTCCTTTGCATTCCACTTCATTTCGTGATGTCTCATTTCACCCTCCAATGGTGATCTTGAATTCACACTGCCTCGCCCCCATTGCGCGACAGGCACGTTCTTCGATGTCATGTTCCACGCCATCCGCCCAGTATAAGCATTCACGGATCAAGCCGAGGGTCACAAAACAGATCGGGGCGTCGTCGGATTGGCCCAGGGTGGTGGGAGATGCCTGGTCCACGAGAAGCAGGTCAAGGTCCAGGGTGTGAAGCGAGATATCTCCCTTGTCTGAACCGAGTAATCGCGCAAGCAGTTCCAGGGTGGGCTTCAAGCGCAGTGGTTTTGGTAATCCGCGAAGAAGCAATGCCTGCGCCTTGTTTCCAAAAGATGCGTCGTCGAGTAATGCCTGCCAGAGTTTCGCGCCAATGCGCAGCAGGATTCCGCGCGCGCCGCGCCCGTAATAGGCGCGCAGGGCCGATTGCAGGCGGGAGTATGCCTCGGCAGTGCGCCCATCATCCAATGCGGCAAAGTGCAGCGGTTTCGCCCATTCCTTTGGCAAACCAGCCTTTGAAAGCACGGCAGAGAAGGTATCGGCGCCGATACTGTTGGAAAGCGTTTCGACAAACCTGCGCATAATTGCGGGCGAAAAGCGGAGTTGGCTCATTCAGCGCCCATCCGCGAATATGCAAACACGGGGAAAGTTTCGCCCGTGCGCGCGAAGCCAAGTTTTTGATACAGCATTAGTGAGGCGGTGTTATCCCCCTGGGTATTGACGGAAAGGGATGCGGAGGAATGACTGCCAAGCTGATGGATCAACTCCTGCACCAACGCTGACCCCACGCCTCTACCCTGCGCCTCTGGCTGGACTCCCAGCCTGGCCAGGTGCGCCCCGAACGGATTCCCCGTGCTGATCTGGTATCCGATCACGCCCGAGTCATCTTCCGCCACCGTGGCATGAAGGGCTTGCGAATGCGCCCGCTCCAGGGCATCCAGTGAATTACACCAGAAGTCACCGAAGGCGGCATAATCCAGTGCGGTCACTGTGGGGAGGTCGGTTTTCTGCATGGCGCGGATGCGGACCCCGGGCGGGAGTTTTGGCGTTTGATGGTTGAAGTTGTTCAAACGTAAAAGGACGATATCCTGCTTGGGTTTGAATCCGCTGGAGAGCAGCAGGGTTTGGAACCATTGTTTCAGGATGATGGCGGAAACCTGTGCCTGCGGGTTGGCGGAGAATATGTCAGAGTGGGCAATCTCCCAAAGGGCAGACCAGGCTTCGGCGGAAGGAAGCTGCGGGTGATGGGCGAAGAGACGGATCCAGGCCACATTGCGGGGGTCTTCGGGGCAGGCCAAGGCGGCGATGACAAGTCCATGATCTTCGAGCACCCAATAATTCTTTTCGCCGATCCATTCAATCGCAGAGCGCCAATCAAGATGGCGATGAGCGCTCGCCTCGTGAAAAATGAGACTGGAGATCTGGCGATGGTCCTGCACCGCTGCGCGCCGAACCTGCAAGTGGAGATTGATCATTTTATAAAACCAAGCAGGAATTTGAGGACCCGCTCGAAGATGCTGGGATTCTTTTTAGCATCCAGCGAGCCGACCATGTTGAAGGCGGCGTCGGCGACTTTGCCATCCTGAAAGCGGATGGAGGCGGCGGCCTTTTTGACAAAGGAACGCAGGTCGTCTTCATTGACCTGTTCGAATAACAGGGCGGCAAGGTCGTATTTTTCAAGCGCTTCATCATCGCGCTTCAATTCGTGGAGCGCGGCGGCAATATTCCCCAACGCCATCGCCTGACGTTTAACATCCTGCGCGCCGGCAAAGATCTCATCCGTGCCAAGCGCGGCCTCGAACGCTTCCTGTGGTTTTCCCGCTTGCAGCAGCGCAACGCTCATATTATTCTTCATTTCAGCGGCAAGCAAGCCTGCCCGCCCGAGGGTGTATCCCTCCGCAGCCTGGTGAAACAATTCTGCGGCTTCTGCGAATTTTTTATGATTGAAGGCTTTTTTGCCCTGCGTATCAAGTTGGACAGGTTCGAGTGTCATGATGTGGTTCCTTGCATATCACTATCGACAATAAAAGATGACAGTCACTTTTTTGAGAGGGTCAACACATCTGACGAAAAGTACCTGTCACCTGATTTCAGTGGGGCAGATTAAAGCGTAATATCCAGCAATCCTTCTGCAACAGAGCGCAGCTTCTCGCGGGACATTTCGCTGAGTTTCGTGGCAAGTTCAAGGTAGGGGCGGTTAACGGGACGGCAGACGAAGTTCTGCAAATCCTCCGGTAATTCGAGGAATTTCTGCATGGCAAGCTGGGTATTCATCCATTCGCCCACGGGCCCGCTTTGGTCGAAGAAAACTTCCATGCGGGTTCCCAACATGGCGAGAATGATCTCAAGTTCGGGTACAGAGATGGGGCGTTCGCCAAGTTCATAGGATTTCAGCCGCCCCTGTGAAATTCCCGTTTCGCCCGCAAGGTGACGGACAGACATGTTCGCATTGGTGCGTTCCTGCCGCAAAAGCGCGCCGATCATGCGCTGGCGCAATGCAATCAGGCGGGTGATATCCTCAACTTCCATTGGGGAAGGGGCATCAGAGATGGTGTCATTTCCCCAGAAACGATCAATCGGGAGTTTCAAAAAATAGACGAGCGCTTCCAATTCGGGCAGGGAAGGGGCGCGGCGTCCCTCTTCGTATGCGCGGAATATCCCCGTCTTGACGCCAATTGCATCAGCACATTCCTTGATGCTGCGACGTTCCGCCAGGCGGGCATCCCGAATCAACAAGCCAAGTTTCTTTTCACGAATGGTGATCTGAGCGTTGTTCATAATTCCTCTTCAATAATTGGATGCCTGAATTATAGCAGAGTGTTTCAGCGCCGAGAGGAAGACATTTTAGGAGCGAATACCTCTGCGCCAAGTTTGTACCCAGCCGCTTCAAGACGCGGCGTGAAGTTGGGTCGAATTCCAGTAGCATTCACCTCGCCGATCACTTTTCCATCTTCCGAGACGCCCGTCTGGGTAAATTTGAAGATGTCCGACAACACGACAATATCCCCTTCCATGCCCGCCACTTCCGTCACAGCGGTAACCTTGCGCTGCCCGTCTTTCAAGCGGGTCTGCTGGACGATCAAATCTACAGCTGACGAAATCTGCTGCCGCACAACCTTGAGGGGTAAATCCATGCCTGCCATGAGTACCAGCGTTTCAAGACGCGAGAGGGCGTCGCGCGGGCTGTTCGAGTGGACAGTGGTCAGCGAGCCGTCATGTCCGGTGTTCATCGCCTGAAGCATATCCAATGCCTCGCCGCCGCGCACCTCCCCGACTACGATACGGTCCGGGCGCATGCGCAGGGAATTCTTCACAAGTTCACGGATCGAGACGGCGTGCAATCCGTCGGCATTGGCGGATTTCGTCTCCATGCGCATGACGTGGTCCTGCTGGAGTTGCAGTTCGGCGGCATCTTCAATGGTGATGATCCGTTCATTCTCAGGAATAAACCCTGAAAGTACATTCAACAATGTGGTTTTCCCGGAGCCAGTTCCACCGGAAACCACAACATTAAACCGCGCCTTCACGCAGGCTTCCAAAAATTCCGCCATTTGCTTTGAGAGTGAGCCATAATTAATCAGGTCTTCCACCTGCAATTTGTCCTTGCGAAATTTGCGGATGGTGAGGGAAGGTCCGTCAATGGAGACAGGCCGCACCACAGCATTGACACGGGAACCATCCGGAAGGCGGGCGTCCACGGTGGGAGAGTCCCAGTCCACGCGCCGCCCCAGGGGCAGGATAATGCGGTCAATGATGCGTATGACATGATCGTCATCGTCGAAGACCACGCTGCTTTTGGTAAGCTGTCCATTTTTTTCGACGAACACCTTTTTGGGTCCATTCACCATGATCTCGGAAACATCAGCGTCATCAAGCAAGACCTGAATGGGACCGAATCCAAGCAGGTCGTCAAGAACCTGCTTGAAAATTTCCTTTTTCAATTCTTCCGGGAGTTTTAGCTGGGTTTGTTCAAACATGCGCGCAATATTTTGCTGAACAAATACATCCCTTTGTGCAACGGGTATCCCTTCTGTTTCGAGGGCGCGCGAAAGGTTATCTGCCAGGTATTTTTTCAGGCGCATCAAGTCCTGACTGGTGAGCCGTTGTGGCGCTGCGGGATTCATGGCGGTCATCCCCTGGTTTCCGCGTCCGTATCTTCGTTGGCAGGCATGATCCAGATGATCTGCCCTTTTTGCACGGCAAGGAATGGAGAGCTGAACAACACATTCCCATCGGCATCGAATATTTTGGCATCTGTAATTGCTGTGTAATGTTCGTTGGTTTCGAGTTCATCCTTAAAGCGCTCCCCCTGCCGAATGTGGACAAGTCCGCGGATCAGATGGGTGGTTGTTTGGATGATCGAAGGCACTGCCACCTTCGAAATGACGTTGGTATAAAACTTGCCTTTTTCATCGTATTCGATTGTCATTGTGATTCTCTCCTATGGATAAGAATGCCATTTACGGCGTGCGCGCCTTGTGCGCCAATACAGCTATTTCTTTCGCAGTTTCCTGTAAGATGATGGAAGCCGTATCATTCGGGAATTTTATCGTAAAAGGCAGGTGATGGCTGTTTGCAAAAGCGAAATTTGTGCCCAGGTAGGGGATTGTCACATTAATATCAATTCCCAGGATACTTTCGGCTTCCGCCTTGCTCAATCCCTCCAACCCCATGGCACGATTAAGAATCGCAAAGACCGACGCGGGCTTAACGCCTTTTTTCGCGAGATAGTCCCACAATGTTTTTGTCAACGAAATGGTACTGGCATCCGTGCTGATCAACAGCGCCGTCAGATCTGCGTGTTGGATGAGCGGCAGGGTAATGCGTGAGAGCGAACGTCCCACATCCACAAGGACATAATCGTAGGATTCCTTGAGAACTTTGATGATATCCCAGACGCGCTCCACATTTAACTGGTTGCTGAGTTCGGGGTCTGGCGAGCCTGCCAACAGACTGAAATGCCAGTTCTTTATTTCAGGTAACTTGTCGCGGAGGAATTCGGGAGTGACCACGGAAGGGAGCAATCCTGCCATCGTGACGATATTCTGTGATCCTTCATAACCGACGATGGAGGCAATCGAACCAACAGGGAGAACCATATCCACAACTGCCAGACGCGCATCGGGCTGCTGGTGTGCGATGTTCATTGCTAAATTTGCACATACAGAGGATGTGCCGGTACCACCTTTGGCGCTCAAAAATATTATCGTCAAGCCCCCCTGTTTCATCACTTCGCCTGAAAATCCAAACAGGCGGCTGATGGCATCATTCAGCAGGGAGACGGCATCCCCGGACTTTAAGATATAGTCGTTGAAGCCCGCCTCAAGGCAGGACCTGCTGCGCACCGTGGCTGGGTCGCTGCTGAGGGCAATCAACGGAAGATTGGCTGTACGGGTGTCGTTTCGGAGTTTGGCGGCAATCTCTTCCCCCTTGAGGTCTGCCAGGGTTGGGTCAACAATGACCAGGTCCGGATGGTCGCGCCAGGTGAAGATCAAACCTTCCTTGCCGGAGCCTGTCTGGAGCACATCAAAATGCTGCTCCTGCAATCTGCGGGCGATGAAATTTCGACTGGCAACATCTGCATCAATAACCAGTATTTTCTTTTGCGGCATGGTACATCCTTTCGCGTATGCCGCCTTCATGCGCTGACTAGGTTTCAGTTGGGGGCATCAAATAGCCGAGCCCCGAACGTGTGACAATATGGCGGGGGGTGTGGGCATCCTGCTCCAATTTCTGGCGGAGGCGGGCAATGCTCACCCACAAGATTTCCTTGTCGTTCTTATATTCAGGTCCCCAAACGCTGGTTAGCAATTCTTCAGAGGTGAGAATCTTGCCGATGTTATGAGCGAACTGCAAGAGCAGGCGGTATTCTGTGGCGGAAAGCGAAATGGGCTCCTCTGCCCGCCAGACTTCGGCGCGGGCGAAATCGATCTTGAGATCGTCGTGCGTAAAGAAGCGGACTTGTCCTGCATCTACAGGGGGTTGGGCACGGCGCAGGACTGCGCGCACGCGCGCCAGCAATTCCGTTGCGGAGAAGGGTTTTACCAGGTAGTCATCTGCGCCCAGATCCAATCCACGGACGCGGTCTTGTTCCTCTCCGCGCGCTGTCAGGATCACGATGGGCACATTGGAAAATTCACGCAGCCGCTGACAGGTTGAAAAGCCATCAAGGCGCGGCATCATCACATCCAGCAGCACGAGGTCAATCGGTTGCGCGGAAAATACATCAAGCGCCTGCATGCCATCCTGTGCGGTCGTGACCTCGTATCCCTCGGTGCGCAGGTTTGCCTCCAAAAGGCGCAGATAGCGAGGTTCATCATCCACGATCAAGATACGCTTTGCCATAATGTTCTCCTTGAGTGCAATGGAATGGTAGCGGTCAAAGCGTTGGCTCTGCGGGCAGTTCGATAAAGAAGGTTGTGCCCTTGTCCAACACTGACTCTACCCAAATCTTACCATGATGTGCCATTACAATTTGCTTGCAAATATAAAGCCCAAGCCCGGTACCTGTAACTGTCCTTTCACCAGGGACTCGATAAAACCTCTCGAACAGGAATGGAAGATAATCTTCCGGGATGCCTTCGCCTTTATCCGCAAAGGAGATCTGCACCTTTTTGTCGAACGCATGGGTGGAAATGGTAATCGGCGCATCCGGCGCATATTTGATGGCATTGCTGAACAGGTTTTCAAATACCTGCGACAGCCGCACGCCATCCCCGGAGACAGGGGGCAGGGTTTCGAGATGGAAATCGATCATCAACCTGGGATGATGCGTATGCACACGGGTGGCAACATCGCGCAGCAGGGAGTCCAAACGGATCGGGGAAAACTTGAACTGCAAGGTACGACTCTGCAAACGCGCAGATTCGAGCATATCCTCGATCAATTTTGTCAAGCGGTCGGCTTCTTCATCGATGATATTTAGGAATTCGCGCTGGGTGGCATTATCCCAGGTGGTATCCTGCCTCAGCAGGCTGGTGCTGTAGCCTTTGATAAAACCAAGCGGCGTGCGCAGTTCATGCGAAATGGTGGAAACGAAATCGTCCTGCAAACGCATCTGCCGCTGTACAGAATCAAGCTCGGCGCGCGCTTCCTGCAATTCCTTGCGCTCGATCAATGCCGCCGTCCAAAATGCCTGCAAGGCGGCAATGTGAACATGCAGATTGGAATAATCCGGTCCGCCAAAGCGCACAAAGAGCAGCGCCCCCCTGATCCTGGAGCCTATCAGCAAGGGAAAGCCGATCAGATGGGTCTGCTTCATGCGATCTGAACCACGCCCCCCCCTGCCCGGGCCCTTCAGCACCATGCGTCCACTGGAGATGACTTCGTTCGCCATCCCTTCCCCCCATGCAGCATCCGCTTCAGCGGTTTTACCGCGTCCCTTGGCGCGCGCGTAGATTACATCCAATCCCCTGGATTGAAGTTCTTCCAGATAAACGGCGACATTATCGAATACGAACGAATTGCGCATGGACAGGAACAGTACATCAAGCGCGTCTTTCCAATCCTGTTTTTTTTGCATGTCATGAAATAATTTATCGAACTGGGACAGGGTTGAAATGTCCATGTTTTAATCGATCACGGCCAGCAATGGGAAGCGGAAGGTGGAGCCTTTGCCTTCCACCGAATGCACGTCCAACAGGGAGCCATGCGCTTCGACAATTTGCCGCACAAGCGAAAGCCCAAGCCCCGTCCCGCCATAATGCCGCGTGGACGAGCCATCCAACTGATGGAACGGCTCGAAGATTTCCTTCATGCGAGCCGCCGGGATGCCAATGCCCGTATCCGTAATTGTGACCTGGATAAGATTGCCGCCCTCCTCGCTTAATTTGACCATGACGCTTCCACCCGACGGGGTGAACTTGATCGCGTTATCGATCAGCTGATTCACCACCCAGGCAATTTTTTCCGGGTCTGCCTGTACGGCAGGGAGATCCTCCGTCGCTTCCGTCGTCAATTGCACCCCGCGCTCCCCTGCTTTGTTCCTTGCTGCTTTGGCTGCCAGCATAACAAGGCGGCGAATATCCATCTGCTCGAGTTTCATGCTCAATTCGCCGCGTGACGAGAGCGAGAACATGATGAGGTCTTCGATCATGCTTTCCAGTTTTCCTGTGGCTCGTTGACTTACCGACAGGGCATGGCGCTGCTCCGCTGTGATCGGTCCCAGCGACTCGGTGATCAGTAATTCAACATATCCCTTCACATGGGTAAGCGGCGTGCGCAATTCGTGCGAAATATTCGAGACAAAATTCGCCTTCATCTGACTGAGTTCGGAGAGGCGGTTAAGGGCTTGGTTGAGGTCGGAGGTGCGTTCTTTGACACGCTGTTCGAGGTTGCGGTTCGATGCCTGCAACGCGGAACGCAATTGGATGATCTGCTCGGTGACCACCTGGTCAAGCGTGTCGCGGTCGATCAGATTCAAATCCATCAACGCCTGACCGATCAGGCAGTGTTTTCCCTGCGCGACTTGTTCCTGCTGATGGGCGAGCGCGCGCTGCAAGTCAAAATCGTTGATCAGTCCTTTCTGCACAATGTATTCCCCCATGCGGGGAATCAGCATTTCAGGTGATAATTTTGGGCTAGTCTGTGTCATGATTTACTCGCTTGATCTAGAGCTTATCCGAAAAATCGGAGTGCAGACTTTAGTCTGCCCTGGCATTGCGGACTGAAGTCCGCGCTCCGGGAATTTTCGGGTAGTCTCTTACTTCTTACAAGACCCATTCTCCGTTTATCATTACAGAATCTGCGGTGATTGTCAACAGGTCTTTGGGGGTAATTTCAAACGGGTCGGCAGCCAGCACGATCAGGTCGGCATGATAATTTTCGGCGAGTTTGCCGAGGCGGTCTTCTGCATTGGCGGCATAGGCGGCGCCCAAGGTAAAAGCGGATAATGCTTCAGCCAAAGTCAATGTTTGTTCGGGGTACCAGCCTGCGGCGGAGGGTGAAACGTCCGCGCGTTGGCGGGTGACGGCGGCGTGTAATCCTAAAAATGGATTGGGCGACTCGGCAGGCGCATCCGATCCAAAAGCGAGCGGCGCGCCGTATTCCAATTGAGTCCGCCAGGCATACGCAAGTTTGGAACGTTCGCCCCAGAAGCGGTCGGAGGCGTGCATGTCGGAGGTGGCATGGATCGGCTGCATGGAGGCGATGACATTCAGCGCGGCAAGGCGCGGCGCATCGTCGGGGTGGATGACCTGCACATGTTCGATGCGATGACGCAGGTGCGGCAGATTGTTTTGTTTTTCGTACTCGCGGAGTTGCTCAAAAGCATTCAGCGCTTCATGGTTGGCGCGGTCGCCAATGGCATGGACGGTCATACTCAAGCCAACATCGGCGGCTTGGCGGCAATGCTCAAAAAGTTCTTCACCATCCATGTTCAGAATACCCCTGTTATGCGGCTCACCTTCATACGGCTGGAACATGGCTGCTGTGCGCGGACCGAGTGCGCCATCCATGAACGCCTTGACCGAGCCGATCCACAACCACTCGTCGCCAAAGCCTGTGCGCAAGCCGAGGGCGTTCGCCTGCTCCACGCTTTCAACGGGGATATTTTTGCACACACGCAATTTTAGTTTTTTATTTTCATGCAACCATTGCAATGCCATAAAGGATTCGCGGCGGTCAAAATCATGGATGCCGGTGATGCCCATGCGCCAGAGGATGGGCTGCGCCTTTTCAATCGCTTCGGCAATTTCGGGGATGCTTGATTCTGGCACTGCGGCATTGACCAGCCCCATGGCGGTTTCGAGCAAAATGCCCGTGGCGCGACCGTGCGCATCGCGTTGAATTGCGCCATCCTTCGGGTCGGGCGTGGAGTCGGTGATGTTCGCCAGTTTCAGCGCGGATGTGTTCGCCCACGCCGCATGAAGCGACTTGGCCGTGAGATAGACGGGGTTATTCGGTGAGACGGCGTCGAGTTCTTCGGCGGTTGGAAAATCTCCCCCCTCTCCCTCACCCCTAGCCCCTCTCCCAGAGGGAGAGGGGGACTCTGCCCAGTCATTTTGATTCCAACCGTGACCCAAGACCCACTCGCCGGGCTTGGCGTTCTTCACCCGCTCCCCCACGCGCCGCAGACATTCTTCTTTTGTCTTGGTTTCGCAATCCACATTGGAGAGTCCCAGCGCGTAATGCTGGATGTGGATATGTGCGTCGGTCAGCCCGGGCAGGATGGTCTTGCCTTTCATATCCTGCTTTTCTACTTTGCCATGTGCGAGGCTTTCAAGTTGAGATTTCTCCCCCACAGCAATA
>JAUXWL010000096.1 GCA_030680155.1 Anaerolineales bacterium | reverse complement strand
TTGAATTCCAGCAGGAAGGCGAGCACGATCACAGCGGGGGAAGTCTTCAAATGGACGGCCAGGGCAAGTGTCAGCGCGGAGAGAAGCGTGTTTTTGGGGTAGGTGAGGAGGCTGAGCAGGATAAAATCCAGGGTTAGGAGGTTGACTTGAATGAATCCCAACGTCCGCATGAGAGGGGTGTTGATGAGGAGGAAGAGGATGGTGATGATGACGGAAAGGCGGTGTGAGAAGTTGTAGCGTTGCAAAACAGCAATAAGTAAAAAGTAGAAAGCGCCGAGGGCGATGATGTTGAGAATCCACAGGACGATCATGACACCCTGGTCGCCGAGCGGGACGATGAATTGAAGCAGGGTCGCCCAGAGGGGAAGATAGAGATAGGTGTCGGGGAGGGGCTGTCCATTGGCGAGGGCGGTGGCGGCTTCGAGATAGTAGTGATAATCACCGTAACGGAAGCGCTCGCGCAGAATATTCAGGTAAACGAACATGACGAGAAAGAAGCCTACGATGAGCCAAAGGTTTTCTTCGTTTATCTTTTCGTATGCGATCAAATACAAAAGCGCACCTGCAAGAAGCCATGTGATGGTAGTCGAGGCGAGGGTGACTGGGAGATTGGAGAGCGGCCATTGCTGAATGAATAAGTTAATCCCCGTCATGCCGTTGCGGAGGTAGATGGCGGCGAGGCTGGCAATGACAAGAGAAGTCACAATCAACCAAAAAGCCAAGGCTGCTTTGAAATTTTTACTCATGCGAATATCTTACCAGTTTATTTACAGTGTCGTTCGGGACCAAGTTTTTTAACATAGGTAAATACCACTCCGTCCCTGCCCACTGTATAGATAGTTTCTGAGTTTTTGCAGCGATTCTCATTTATATTCTTGCGCACCAGGATCAGGACATAGTCATATCCCATCTCAGGCATGAAATCGGTCTCTTCGGTAATGATTTGCAAATCTGGGCGGGCATAAAAGGCGGCTGTTTCGTCCGGGCCTGAAAGTACCAAGATACGGGCATTTAGCGGAGCGTTCTCATTGACATAGCCCATTGCTTCCATAAAAGATATGCCCCAGTAATCCGTCTCAAAACTTTTATAAGCCCCGCTCATGCCGCCGATAAAAGAATTGTAATAAGTATATTCATAAGGATGCAAGCGAATACCTGCAATTATTCCGGGCAAGACCATGAGGAACAGCAGGAAATTCCTTATTAACCCATTGCGAACATACTTTAGGAGAAAGTTGAGTGCAAAACCGACCAGTATAAATATTGGCGGCAATAAAAAATATAATTGACGCGCATTATCGTACAATACGCTTCTGGACAAAATAATTCCCAAAACAGGAGCAAGGAACCAAACCCCGACCAAAAAAAGCGGTTCCTTATTTCGGGAGACGATCAGCGCAACCCCCCCCAAGAAAGTTAATACAAGCAGGGGTTCCGTCAATTGCAGCGCGAAAAGAACGGGAACATACGAATGAGGCAATCGGTCAGGCGGGTAAAGATCCCCTCGAAACAATACTTTTGCATCAAAGGGGAATTGCGACATAATCACCAGGCTTTCCCAGAAATTTTCAATCGGCGCTTTCCATAAATAAGGCCAGGTGAGATAAGCGGTGATCGCAGAAACTAGAAAATACCAAAATGCCGTCGGAATTATCCTGCGTGGAGCATTCCATAGTCCATAGAGAAGCACGATCACTCCTGCCATCGGCCCCAATGAACGGATCGAGGTCGATATCCCCAATACGATCCCTGCAGCGAGGATGTTTTTCCATGAAGCATCATCCACCATTCTAAAACCAAGATAGATACTGATAATGAAAAACGCCATGAATGGAGTGTCTTTGGGGTTCATCAAGGCATGTCCCCATAAAAGCGGCTGTGTAATAAAAAGAAGCGCCGTCCCAAATGCAGCCCATTCATCGACCCAGCGTTTAAGCAGCAGATAAAGAAAAAAAACGCCGACAAGAAACGTCAAAAGGTAGGAAAAATGCTGCGCTGTACCATCCACCCAAAAGGGAACAAAAGGCGTCAAAATACGAGAGGTCAACTCTGCATATAAAAAATGAGCGGGACCGTAAAAGTTAAGGATCCAATTCGAATTATCCGGTTCGAAGTATTTTGGCTGTAAAACATATTGATAGGCGTCCGGCAGATGCTCGCTATATTTGAAGATACCCGCTTCATCCCAGCTCACTCCATAATCCCGCACCGTTAACAGCCCCGCAAACAAGGCAATAAGCAGCAGCAAAACAATGGGGGTATATTGCACAAATGATCGTTGCTTTGGGTAAATCATATTTTAATTTTACTTGGAAAGTATATTCTTTCATTTCAGCAATACCTTCCCGCTCATTGGCATAAGAAGGTATTGTTGAAGATTGCCACGACCAACTATTTCATCAATTGTTCGACGCGGCTCTCACCCACCGAGTAGTACTTGGCATCTTTGCAGTGGACGATGATGGCGGTGGTGGATTGCTCTGGGATAAGCTGCCCCGAAGATAACCGATCCAGGAATGAAAGGTGATTTGCAGGGAGCGCTTCATACAGGTAAGTTCAACTTAAGTCGGTCAAAGGGAGAGAGATAGGGAACTGGCATGGGTGTGTGAAATTCCTTATCCGCCGCTTCTTATTGGTCCAGAGGGTCTTTCCAGCACGGCTCTTTCGAGTAAATTTTCCTGATGTATGCCAGCGCTCCGCCATCACGTTCAATCGAGTAAACGATCTCGCCATTGGCGCAAGTATTCAAATCTGAATTGGCGCGTGTCAGGAAGAGGACGTAATAGTATTCAGGTCCGTTCGGGTCAATGGTATCGAATACTCCAAGGAGATTTTCTTTCAGAGACGCGCGAGCGTATATGCGAGAAAGATGCCGCGGCCCGACAATTACAACCGTTTTGGTATTCGGTTCCGAGTTTGAATTAATATATTTCTGCGCCTCCTTAAAGGAGGTTCCCGAATAGTCCAGGTCAAATTTTCGAAATGCCCCACCGACCCCGCCAATCAATTCATTGTAGTAAATATATTGGTATGGGTGCAGACGGATGTTTGCATAAACGCCCGGCAGAATCAATGCCAGCGCCAGCGCTCCCTGCAATAGGGGAGTCTTTATACGTTTTAAGATCGCATCAAGACCGATGCCCGCGAAGATAAAAAGCGGTGGCAGGAGAAACAGTAACTGGCGGGCATTATCGTAAATAGTGCTGCCAATCAAACCAATAACAAGGGCCGGCGCCAGAAACCAGGTTCCAAACAAAAGAACAGGTTCCTTGTTGCCGCCGCCGATAAAAAACCGAAAGGAAAGAACTGCGCCAATCACGATGAGGACCAACATCGGTTCTGTTAACTGGAGGGCGATAAAAGTAGGGAAATAGACAATGGGTATTTGGTTGGCAGGATATATATTTCCCATAAAGAGTACGCCGAAGTCCATGGGGTGACTGGACATGGTTTGCAAACTCTCCAGGAAGCGGCTGACCGGTGCGTTCCACAGATAGGGCCAGGTCAGGTACGTAATCACTGCGATAATTGAAAAATACAAAGGGATGATCCGTAACGTTTTACGGGGATCCTTCCATAAGCCGTACAGGATCACAAGCGCGCCTGCCATCGGTCCCAGAGAGCGTATCGAGGTTGTCAACCCCAGCACGACTCCAGCCGCGATGGTTTTCCACCATGTCGAATTCGAGGAACTGTCCACCATTTGAAGTCCCAGGTACATGCTGGCAAGAAAAAAGATCATAAATGGCATGTCTTTTGGGTTGATAAAGGAATTACCCCAAAAAAGTGGCTGGGTGGAAAACAACACTGCAACCCCAAGCGCCGCCCATTCGCTCATCCAGCGGATGCACAGGAGGTATAGAACAGGGATACCCAATAGAAACGTTAGGAAGTAAATAAAGTGATGCGCTTCATGGAGCGACCATGTTTTATCCAAACCATTCATGTAACGCGACAGGACCGTCGAAAGCATGAAATGTGACGGTCCATAAAGATTAAGAAGCGGATCGGAAACCTGTGATTCAAAGTCCCAAGGATGAAGGATAAATTGGTACGCAGCAAGCATTTGATCTGAATATCCATAGATGCCCAATTCATCCCAGCTTAACCCATAATCCTGGGCTGTGAAATATCCAACGCACAAAGCGGCGATCAGGAAAAGGATCAGTATGATGCGCGGCAAATAGGATTGATATCGCACCATACGCCTCCTACTTCATCAATTGTTCGACGCGGCTCTCACCCACCGAGTAATACTTCGCGTCCTTGTGGTGGACGATGATGGCGGCAGTGGACTGTTCGGGGATTAACTGTCCCGAAACGGAGAGACTCATGCCAAGCTCGGTTTCGACGGCAGGCAATAACTGGAATACTTTGAAGTGGTCTTCGAGTTCGGGGATGGCGGGATACCCCCACGAGTAGCGCTTGCCCTGTTCTTCAGCGAGACCGAGTTCGCGGCGGATGTGTTCATGGAGGTAGTTGGCGGTCGCTTCGGCAGTTTGGACGGCAAGTCCGTGAATGAAGTAGGCTTCGGTGTAGTCATTGGCGGCTTGCAGTTTCTCGAATTTTTCTGTGGCTTCCTGCCCAACCGTGACGACTTGCAATGCAACCACATCCATTTGACCTGATTCGACGGAGGCGTAGTAATCGGAGAGGGCGAGATGGTCATCGTGCGGTTGGCGGGGGAAGTTGAAGGTTATCAACGGATTGGGAACGGATGAACGGATGTTTTCAACGGATGCTGGATCGTAGATGAGGAGGTTGTCGCCGTCGGCTTGGCAGGCGAAGTAGCCGTAGACGGCTTGCGGCCTGAGCCAGTTTTCCTTGAGCGCGTCCTTGGTCATTTTGGCGAGGCGGGCATCGAAATC
>JAUXWL010000094.1 GCA_030680155.1 Anaerolineales bacterium | reverse complement strand
CCCGGACGGGTATGGAAGGAAAACAGCGATAACGGCTACTCGCGCGCCTCCTTCCCCTTCGCGCTCGTTCAGCGCAATGCCAACTGCACGCACAACGGCGTGATGACCTTCCTGTTCAACAACAGCGGCGTATCCAAGGTCCGCTACCAGATCACGCAGGAGACCTGCTTCTATTACAAGGTCAACATGTGGGGGCAGTTGGATGCGACCTACTCTTCCTATTCCATTTCGGATGCGGCGACGTTGAAAGCGAATCACGCCACGGAAGTTGGGAATCGCCTCCTGACCAAGCCGATAGCTGATCTTGCTGCCGATTACCCTGGTTCTGGCGTTGACATTAATGTCTTCGGCAGCGGCATCACCCCCGCCCATATGACGTACTACGGCGTAGTCATCAACGGCACGAATTACGTCTCAGGTTGTACTACGCGTTATGGGAATTACGCCTTCTGCGAAAACCTGCGCGCGCCATCCTACTCCACTGCCAAGACCGCATTTGCGGGTATCGCACTGATGCGACTGGGACAGAAATACGGCACAGGCGTGTCCAATCTGCTCATCAAGGACTATGTCCCTGAATACAGTGTCGGCAATTGGAACAGCGTGACCTTCAACCACACCATCGACATGGCGACGGGCAACTACCGTCTGGCAGGCTATATGTCCGATGAGGGCGGCTCCTACATGGAAACATTCTTCCTCGCCGAGCCGTATACAGACAAGATCAACGCGGCGTTTAACTTCCCAAATAAAACATCGCCCGGCACTACATGGGTGTACCATTCCTCGGATACGTTCATCGTCACACGCGCAATGAACAACTACCTGCAAACACAGGAAGGCTCTGGCGCTGACATCTTCAACATGGTCAACAATGAAGTATTCACCCCGATTAAGTTGAGCGCAGGCATCAGCACGGTCAGAACCGACAATGCAACCACAGGCGCACCCTTCGGTGGCTACGGTCTGTTCTGGACGCGGGATGACATTGCCAAAGTCGTCAAACTCCTCAACAACGACAACGGCTATGCAAATGGAACGCAGGCCCTTCATCCTGGAATGCTTGATGATTCAATGCAAAAGAATCCCAATGACCGTGGTATGACCACATCCGGAACCACCGCCTTCAAGTATAACAACGGTTTCTGGGCAAAGGACTTCAAGCCCGCCGACGGCTATTCCTGTACCTTCTGGACGCCGTTCATGTCTGGCTATGGCGGCATCACGGTTGTGATGATGCCAAACGGCGCGACCTACTACTACTTCAGCGACAACGATGAATTCAGTTGGTACAACGCGGTCCATGAGGCAAATAAGTTAAGTCCGCATTGCCCGTAATTTGTATGTTCTTGCGAGCGACAGCATGTCGCTCGCAAGAATTCAAAATAAAGTTGCCTGAGATCTGAGTATGTCATCCAATTACAACGGCGCGCGCAGACCTGCGGCGCTGATGCTGGAAGAGGGACGCGCGAAATTGATTGTCAAGCGGGAAACAAAAGACGATCTCCTGCACCGTGACCAGTCAATGGGTTAGCCGCGCTCGACCAGCTGCGCCAGACCCGTGCGGTTGGTCAGCACGAATTCGGTGCGCGTGACTTCGATCAATTTTTTGTCGGAGAAACTATACAGGGCGCGACAGACCATCTCACGGGTGGTGCCGATATGCGCCGCCATTTCGTCGAGCGTCAAATGGCGGGAGATGGCGGCGTCGCCGGCTGTATCGAAGTTATCGAGCAATAGCCGTGCCAGCCTGCCGGCCACAGGATGGAAAGCCAGGCCCTCCAAAATTTCGCTGGCACGCTGCATCCGTTCCGCCATCAGGCGGCTGAGTTCCCAGGAGGCTCGCCCATTGCGAAACAGGAGCGGAAGAATATCCTCCCGCGCCCAAAGGTAGAGCGAACTGTCCTCCCGCGCGTCCAACGTGACGGGCATGGGAACGTCATCATGGAAAAATGCCAGCCCCCAAAAAAGTTCGCCGACCCCGAAGGACGCCACGCGCAGGAAGCGCCCTTCGCTGGATTCCTTCATCGCCTCGATCTCCCCGTTTTTGACCAGAAAAAGATAGGGCCATAGGTCACCATAGAGGATGACTTTCTCGCCTTTTAGATAGGAACGGGTGGATGCCAATTGCGTCGCCTCCTCCAAGTCAGAGGTAGAGAATGCGGCAAAAACGGGGGTTTTAAGCAGGAGATCGGGAAGTTTTTTCATTGGCTTACACCTCTGGGAGGATTATATCAATAGCTGTTTGCTTTAAGGCAAAGAGGTTGTCACTTATTTATGATATTGCTCACATATAGGTGACGCGGAATTTCCGTCGCCACACAAAGCATTTGCCTTAAAGCAAAGATTTACCTGGACGATTGTGATACCTTTCACACAGAATTTCCATTTTGCTCCCGGAGGATGTTATGAAAGACACATCTCAAAACAACCGCCTGATCCTTGCCGTATTGGCTGTCGTGGTCGGCTTGTTCATGATCGCTGTCGCGCCCTTCCTGATCCAAACATCATTGGAGCGGGTCATTGCGGCGTTGCAGGTTGTTTCAGCGGAAAAGCCCGCCTATGCCAGCGGGATCCTGATCTTTTCCTACGCTTTTCCGCTCTACCGGGGGTTGATCTTCATCGGCGGGATCGCCCTGCTCTGGCTCGCAGGTCCGATCTATCGCGGGGAGGAGTGGTCGTTTCCAGCCGGATTGCTGGCGGCGGCTTTCCCATCCGCAGGCGGGATGTTCATGATGATGCCCTACGTTTCCTTTGTGGACGGATTCCCCCTTCCAACAGCAGTCTCGATTGTGGGGCTGATCTTCTTCTGGACGTTTATCCTCCTGCGCAACGTGGATAGATGGTTGAAATGGGGTCAGTTCCTGGCGTTGACCTTTGCAGGGATGCTGACCACTCACGCATTCATCGTCGGAACCGGCAACCTGCGCACGCTGTTGACGCGCCCCGGAAAACCGATGTACGACGGGCTGGGAACCTGGGTGCTGGCCTGGTCGCAGCCGATCCAATGGATTTGCGTGATATTACTGTTCGTCGCCATCTACCAGATCGCCGCCCGAAAATTCTCCGGCTGGTGGCTGGCATTGATCTCGGTGACATCCCTCGTGGCAATTGACGTTCCGATGCAGATCATCCGCCTCACCATGACAGACTCTACTGCTTGGGATTACACATACGGCTTGCCGGTCATCATCGGGTTGTTATTTGTCCTGCTCTTCCCGAAATTCAAGCAGGCTTTGACCGCCGAGGAGTAACTCGGCGCATTCTCCTTCCCCCGCCCCTGATCATTCAGGGGCGGGGGTAAACATCATGAAAATCCATCCTCGCTATTACCCCGCCATCATCATCACCGCGTATGTGATTTTCCTGTTGATCGGCATCCTGCTTGGCTTCGGACCTGAGCGCGGCGGTGAAGGTCAAGGAAGAAACGCATTGATGCAGTTCGCCTGTTCGACACTCGGAATGCCGACATGACCACGCCCAAACCCTTCTCGCTCGCCAAAAGCCGCCGCATTATTCAATGGATGGTCGTGATTGGGACGCTGGTCATTGGATTGCGACACATCATGCCGGGCGAAGCCTCACGAGGTGGATCGTTCGACTCATTCTGCGCCTTTGGCGGGATCGAAACCATCCTGCCTTATCTCTTCAGTGGACACATGCTCAAATCCACCAACCTGCTCAACTTCTCGGTCCTGCTCGGCACATTGGGAGTCTCCCTCGCAGCAGGACGCGCCTTCTGCGGCTGGTTGTGCGGACTGGGCGCAATCCAGGATTTCGTGGCAGAGTGGACACGGAAACTCTTCGGCGAAAAGCAGCACATCCACGGCAGACAGAGCAAAGCCATTTTGCCCCTGCGCCTGCCTGCCATTGTAGATCGTCCGCTGCGCTATGCAAAATATCTGGCGTTGTTGGTGATTTTGATAGCCAGTCTCTACATGGCATTCCCGCCCCTGCGCGATTTCTGTCCCGTGCGCGCCGTGTTCGGTCTCAAGATGACCACATTGCTGTGGATTACGCTCGCAGTCTTTTTGGCAGGCTCGGTTTTAGTGGAACGCTTCTGGTGCAAATATCTGTGTCCGCTCGGCGCGGCGCTGGCAATTTTCAACAAAATCTCGCCCATGCGCCTCGTCATGGACAACCATCACTGCAACAACTGCGGACGCTGCGACATCGAATGCTCGATGGGCATCGCCGACGTGCCGCATCAACTCGACCATCCCGAATGTGTGCGCTGCATGGAATGTCTCGACACCTGCGCGCGGGATGGCTCGCTCACTCTTCAAATAGGATACAAGGAGAACCAAATATGAAAAACAATTACAAACTCGGAGCTGCGCTGGCGGCGCTTGGCGTCGTGGCAGGGATTCTGTGCCTGTATTTCCTCGCGGCAACTTATAACACGGTCATTCACACCCATTTCGACGCTGGGGAATGGGAGGAGAGCAATACCGTGCGGGTGGTCTATGCGGTGCTGGGCTGGCTGGGAACGGCGGCTGGAGCGCTTTCAGCCTCGGTTCTGTGGGGCTTTCTAAAGAAACAGGATTGGGCGTGGTTCTGGGGCGCCGTAGCCGCGACCATTCTCCTGCTCGCCGGGTTCTTTCCGATGATTCCTGCCGCGGACAGCGGCTTGCCCGTCCCCACGCTCTGGGTATTTCTTATGGCTGCGGTCATGTGGTTTGGGATGCTCTTCATCGGCGGTGTGGACAAAAAGATCATAGGATTAACGTTTACAGCCGGGCTGGCGTATGTATTGACCTTTATTGACGGCGTAGCCCCGCTCTCCAAATTCCAAAGCACATTCCAGGCGCCGGAGGCGTTTATCCAGAATCAAAACACCTTTTGGAACGGGATGTACGTTCTTTCGCAACAGGTGAACTGGTGGGGCGCGGCAGCGTGGGCGGTCTTCATCTTTGCGGCATTCAAACAGAAATCATGGTCGATTCCGGTGGGCATCTTTGCCGCCGTCATGTCCATGATCGGCGGGTATCCGATGGGCATCCATAATGTAGCGGAAGTCCAGCGCTTCTCGATGTTCCTCCCGGCGCCGATCTTAAGCACGATCTTGTTGATTGTGCTGTTGCTGCCCGGAACCCAAAAATTATTGGGAGGCAAATAATCTTGGCTCATCGGTAAACAATGTGCGGACGTTAGAGAACGTCCGCTACTCAATGAGACGCAAGATGATCGAGGCGTGGAATGCAACGGAATTGGCGTAGCAGGCGCCCTCTTGTGCCGTGATTGGACGTTAGAGAACGTCCGCTACTCAATGAGACGCAGGATGATCGGGGCGTGGAATACAACGGAATTGGCGTAGCAGGCGCCCTCTTGTGCCGTGATTGGACGTTAGAGAACGTCCGCTACTCAATGAGACGCAGGATGCTCGAGGCGTGGAATGCAACAGCGTAGAAAAAGCCTGTAAATGGCTGGCAGGTCAAAGGTCAGGCGTGAAGCGGTTGGAATTTGTCGAGTCAAGCGTGAAACAAATATGTGATATATGTCACAGAAACTGCGTATTGTTTGTGTCATAATTCACTAGAGGCAACCGCGTGGAGTTGCCACCTGTAAAAAAGGAGAATGCTATGTTCACGCTCGACAATCTGTTTCTTTTGCTGACCGGCTTGATCGCCGCGTACCTGTGCTGGCACTTTTGGCAGCGGTACAACCTGCATAAAGCGCTGCACAACATCTATTATTTGATGGGGTTTGCAGTGCTTTTGGTTTCGGGGCTTTTGCTGATTTTCCTCGGCTTGGGGATTTTGGCTTCGCCCTATGTGTTGACAGTCGCCAGCCTGATCCCGCTCGGCATTTCAATGGGACTTGCTGAAGAGTACTTCCCGAAATGGAAGGCCTACTTCAAGTGGTTCGCGGCGATTGGTTTCCTTGCGATTGCCATCACCAGCATCGGCGGCATGGATACGTTGAAGAAGATCGCCGTGCCGTTGTTTCATGGCGTGGCGGGGATGGTCATCTTCCTCGGTCCGTTCTATGCCAAAGGCGCGCCGAA
The DNA here is from genome assembly GCA_030680155.1 of Anaerolineales bacterium. GTDB lineage: Bacteria > Chloroflexota > Anaerolineae > Anaerolineales > Villigracilaceae > Villigracilis. The sequence continues at coordinate 16,364 of JAUXWL010000094.1, read as the reverse complement.
GGGATTTTTCTGGGTCGGCATCGGCGGCGTTTTGATTGGACTCGGCGGCATCGCGCTGGCTTTCATTTCGGTGGGCGCGCAGTTGCTGTTCTTCAGCCCCGCGTTCGTGATGATGATCCTCACCCCGCTGCTCTTCCTGATGACGGGCGCATTCGCGCTGGGCTTTACCAGGAAAGGATAATCTTTCCCTCACCCCTGCCCCTCTCCCAATGGGAGAGGGGAGATTCTGAGCCACCCAGTCCCCTCTTCCGTAGGGAGGAGGGATCCAACGCCACCCAGTCTCCTCTTCCGTAGGGAGGAGGGATCCAACGCCACCCAGTCTCCTCTTCCGTAGGGAGGAGGGATCCAACGCCACCCAGTCCCCTCTTCCGTAGGGAGGAGGGATCCAACGCCACCCAGTCCCCTCTTCCGTAGGGAGGAGGGATCCAAGGCCTCCCAGTCCCCTCTCCCTTCGGGAGAGGGTTAGGGTGAGGGGTGAGGGCGCAATCATTTGTCTTTTGTCAAAGACGTTCAGGCTGATTTGTGATATTTTTCTCACAGGTCAAACTTCCATCAAGGAGGAACTTTCATGCAATTTGTCAAAAACCGTTTGGATTATCTCTTCCGCTCCACACGCGGATTGACGCTGGTCGCCATAGCGGTGGTCTCCCTTATCACCGCCATCTTCGGCACGCTTTCGGGTCCGATGGTCGAATGGGGCATCAAGGATATCAGCGTGCGCCTGCTGGGTATGAAACTGGTGGAAGCCGAGCGCGAGGGGCGCATCATCATGCTGTATCACACCATCGCCATGACCATCGTTGCCATTGAGGTGTATTTCATGACCGAGATACTCCCGATGAAACGCCACGAGCAGGTCATCATCAACGGCACGATGACCGTCGGTTACCTGACAGCGGTGGTTTTCGGCTTGCTGTTCGCCTACTGGGGACATGCCTTTGTCTTCCACGGCTTGTTCCTGCTCGGGCAGTCGCTGGTCTTCTTCGCAGGCATCCTGCTCTGCGCGGCGCTCGGTCCCTGGAAAAAAGAATATCGGCTGGAAAAAGACTCGCCCTACGCTCATACCAAAAGCGGAATTAACCTCGAGCGCATGGCGTTCTTCGTCATGGCGATTTCCATGCTGCTCTCCGCCACCTTCGGCGCGGTAACCGGCTCGTACTGGGGCAACGGCCACGAAACTTTCCTGGGCGAAGACCTGATCCGCAACCCATACAAAACCGACCTGCAGAAAGCCATCATCGGGCATTTGCATATCATGTTGACACTGATCGCCATTGCCATCACGCTCATCGTCGGGCGCTGGTTGAAGTTCAAAGGCATCCTGCACCGCATCGCCATGCCGCTGATGATCTGGGGCACCATCACCATCACAATAGGCGCGCTCTCGGTCGTCTGGGTGGAATGGGCGCACACCATCATCTATGTCGGCTCGGTTGGCGTGATGCTGGCAGCGTTGATGTTTGTCATCTATTCGTGGGACATGCTCATCAAAGAAGGCACAGCGGACATCGAAAAGCCGAGCGGCTGGCAAAAGTTCAAAGCCCTGCTCAGCGACCCGATCAAATTCGGTCCCGGCTGGCAGATGGTCTTCATGAACTTCACCGTCAGCGGGGTGGGTATCTTCATGGCGGTCAAACTGACCGAGATCTTCCGCGTCTGGCCCCATCGTGAAGAACGCATCATCCTGACGGGACACTGGCACATCCTCGCCAGCCTGATCGCCACCATCATCCTGTTTTACTTCGCCGATCTTTCGGGGCTGAAAGGCAAAGCCCGCAAGTGGTTCGGCTGGACGGTCATCATCATGTCCAACCTGGCATTCGGCTCGGTGACGGTCTTCTCGATGAAGCGCCTGTTCGTTACTGAAGCCGAACAGCAGAGCATCGTCAACTGGCTGATGTTGTTCACCGACATCGGCCTGGCAATGGTGCTGGTCGCCCTGGCGGTCTTCATGATTTGGAGATTGTACGACCTGCTTCAGGCAAAAGGCTACTGGATGCAGGAATACAACGCGGAAAGAAAGTCATCCGCCCAGGCTGAAATCGAGGAGCAAAAACGAAAATTGAAGGAACTTGAAGAAACCCTCAAGGAGGTGGAGAAATGAAACAGACACTCTTCCTTTTGACTCTCCTTGCGCTGACGATTTCCGCTTGCGCCCCCGCGCCAAGCATTGGCGCCATCACGCCTCCCTACGTGGACACGGGAATTGATCCTGAATCCTGGGCATTGGTCCCCGCTGGAAGTTTCCCCTACGGACAGCATGATCACATCACCGACGTGAACCACGATTACGAGATGATGGTCACGACCGTCACCAATGAGCAATACGCCCGATTCCTGAACGAAGCGTTGGCGGCAGGTGTGATCCGCGTCGGCGAGGTGGAGGTCGAGACTGGCGAGCAGGTTTGGGTCGAGGTGGGAGCGCATGGCTTTTATCCCGGCGATCCCTACGACGGGTACAAGCACGAAGAGGAGATCAAGCCCGGCGACAAACTCTTCGTCCCCACCGAAGCGGACGGGGTGCGCATTATGTTCGATGGGACTAAATTCGCATCCATCCCTGAATACCGCAACCACCCCGTTACGATGGTGACGTGGTTCGGAGCGAATGCCTATTGCGAATATTATGACTGGCGCCTGCCGACCGAGATCGAATGGGAAAAGGCCGCGCGCGGCACAGAATTAGTGAATGGGCGCGGACTGCCCTTCCCGTGGGGCACACACATCGAAGGCAAGAACGCCAATTATTATTCATCCTTTGACCTGTTCGAGAAAATGTTCGGAAAACTTGGCAACACCACGCCCGTCGGCTTTTTCAATGGAAGGACCTACGACGGTTACGAGACGCTCGACTCTGCCTCCCCTTACGGCTTGTACGACATGGCTGGCAACGTCTGGCAGTGGACGGGCGACGATTATCCCAAACAGCATTACCGTCACATGCGCGGCGGCAGTTTCTACTCGTATGAAGTTGACCTGCGCGTGTGGAAGTTCAACAGCGCGGGACCGCAGCACTACAGTCCCCAGGTCGGGTTCCGCTGCGCCCGGTAGGACAAATTTCAATTTGTCCAGCGTGAGGAGGCAGGCATGTACATAAGTAGACAGGTAAACAAGTAGACAGGTATACTTGCCGCCTAAACTTGCGTACCTGTTACGTGTATACCTGTCTACCTTTAGGAGTCTCCGATGTCCGCCCAATTACCAAATACCAGCTACCCATCGCAAATCGTCAATCATAAATCCAAAATCGCCATCTACTGGTCGCTGACCAAACCCCTGCAATCAGGTTTGTTGCTGTCCACAGGGTTGGCGGGTTACATGAGCGCGCGTTGTCCTGTCTTCAACATCGGCATGATCCTTGGGCTGGCTGGGAGCCTCTTTCTCGCAATTGCAGGCAGCACCGTCCTCAACATGTGGTGGGACCGCGACATCGACGCCAAAATGGGGCGCACGCAGAAACGTCCCACCTCATCGGGCTTGGTAAGCGAAAACGAAGCCCTGCGCGTCGGCTTAATCCTCTCCATCATCGGCATCGGCTGGGCGGGGGCGATGGACGCGCTCTATGGTCTCATCGTCTTCGCGGGGCTGTTCTTCGACGTGGTCATCTACAGCATGTGGCTCAAACGCCGCACTGCCTGGAGCATCGTCTGGGGCGGCATTTCGGGCGCCATGCCCATCCTGGCGGGGCGCGCCCTCGGACTCGGCACAGTTGACTGGATTGGGCTGACCCTGGCCCTCGGCATCCTCTTCTGGATCCCCACGCACACCCTGACCTTCAGCATGAAATTCGCCAAGGACTACGCCGACGCCTGCGTGCCGACCTTTCCCTCCACCTACGGGCTGACCGTCACCCGCGTCACCATTGCCATTTCCACCGTGCTGGCGGCCGCGGCGATGGTCGTCGCAGGCTACGGCATCGGCATGGCATGGGGCTTCCTACGTTTGCTCGGTGTGCTTTCGGCGGGCTTGCTGATGCTCGCCATCGCCATGACCTTCCGCCCCTCCGAGCGCGTCAACTTCGGCTTGTTCAAATACGCATCCATCTACATGCTTGCCGCAATGATCCTGGTCGTATTGGAAGTAATGTGATGAAAATGTCCCCCCTTAACCGCGTCCTGCTGCTCCTCACAGGCATCCTTGCCGCGTATCAAGTTGCGGTGGGAATAGACGGTTTCGACACCCTGCCCATTATCGCCTACACCATCGCATTCGGCGTTCTACTCGTGGCATGCTTGCTGGTCTTCATCCTTGGATTCGACATACTTGACTCCCCCGTCGTGGTCATTGTTTCGACGATCATCCCGCTCAGCCTTGCGATGGGACTGGTCTGGCAGCGCCTCGCCTCTTTTCGGACCCCGTACCTGCTCTTCACCATCATCAGTTTCCTCGCTGTGACATTCACCCGCTCGATCCCGATGCGAAATAAATTTCCCGTCATCGTCCTCGCCGTCACGCACGGCATTGCAGGCATGACGATCTTCCTGCTTCCCATCATACTTTCCATACAGGGAAAGGCTCCGCCGCTATTCTCCCTCGTCGGTGTGGGCGGCGCGTTGATCGGCATCGGCGGGTTGCTGCTGTCCTTCCTGAAGACAGGCAAACCCATCCTATCGAGAGAGACGATCTTGAGATTGTTCCCAACCCTGTTGCTGCTGACGACAGCATTCTTTGTGGCAGGTTTCAAATTTGGGTAACGCGTACTGCAAAATTCATTTTGCGACAGGAGCGCAAGATAAACCCTTCGATCCACTCACATCGTCCCGATGTCCTTCGGGAGGGCAGGTCTTGCGCTACAAGGAGTAAACAATGTCCACAAACAACTTCTTCGCAAAGTCCCTCCGTTTCATCGGCATCCTGCTGATGGGGTTGACGGGCGGTTTCACCCTGCTCGGCGGCATCGGTACGACCTGCGCCGCGCTCTTCCCCGCCAATTACGAGAGCATGGCGGCGCTGGCTCCCTTGCAATGGCTGTACATCCTGTTCGTCGTCACAGGGATTGCCATCGGAGTCTGGGGGATTTGGGCAACCGTCAAACTCGTGAGAGGCACATCTGATTCTTACAAGATGAGCCTTCAAGCGTTGGTCGCGGGCATGGTGATCGGCGTCGTCCACATCTTCGCCTCGCGCGCCTTGCGCGGCGCGTCCATGCCTGTGGACGCGGTGGTGTACACCACTATCCTTACACTGATCATCTTCCTGCTCTTCCGCATCCCGTTCGTCTGGCAGGGCGTGAATTTCACCAAAGGCAACACGAAGAGCAACCTGCCTGCGGGCGGCGCGGCGGCGATCATGCTTGGCATTCTCACGCTGACCATCCAATACACCATGGCATCCACACACACGTGGGGCGGCGTGAATTATGCGGACGTGTTCAACACATCCATGACGATTATTGGGCTTGGGTTGCTGCTTTTGGGAGCGGGGCTGTTCGTCAGCGTGGCAATGATTCGGGAACCGGCGCGCAGGCTCATGGTCGAAGAAAGAAGCGCATAGGTTGAAAAGACATCCCCGTCAACCTGGCGGGGATGTCTTCTTTTTCGATTCACGTTTCTTGCGTATCGGTTTTTCCATCGGCTGGATGATATCCTCCTGCCAGGGCGGTTCGTCACGCAGTTTGGCAAGGATGTATTTCCCTGTCACTCCGATGGTCGCCTTCGCTCCAACCGCCCAGATCACGCACGGTTGTAATTCCCGCCGCGAGATTCTTCCGCGCGTTGGACAAAATCTCCAACGCCATCTGTCCTGTCGGCGCGTGGAACTGGCTGTCCACCTCGCCCGAACCCGACCAATGGACATGCGCGTCCAATAATCCGGGCAGGACAAAATGACCGCGCAGGTCGAGTTCGACAAAATCGCGCCCAGCCTCTTTCCACCCGGAGGCTGTTCCCGCGTAAACGACCTTCCCATCCCGAATCACAACCACTGCGCCTTCGATGGGAGCACGTCCCGTGCCGTCAACGAGGGTAATGTTTTTTATGACGGTATCCATTCATTATTTAACCTTCGTGTACTTCGTGTCCTCGCGCCCTGCGGGTTGTGTTTGAAGACCTTTTTGCAGTGGGGTCACGGGTCCATGCCAGAACAAGGATCGTATTTGGGCTGAATATCCCAAACCGGCGATCCAATGCAAGATATGACTTCACGATGTTGCATTACTTGCAACATGCCTCCTGTAAAGTGGACACAAATCCACAATACGGAGGCAGGCATGGCTCGAAAGACGGAAGAAAAGAAGTTGGAGGAGATTTACGAGAAAGTGGAGAAAAATCCCGGCAAGAAGGCTGGGTTCATTGCAAGGCTTTTAGGGTTGAATCGCTCGGAGGTGACTCGTTCGCTCCCCGCGTTGGAGGACAACGGGCTATTCGTTTATGAAGATGATGAAGGGGGACTCTATCCCCATCAAAAGAACCAATCGCAAAAATCATGACAAAATGTTGCAGAATTCGGTGGGATCGTGTGCTATGCTGTTGCAAGTTAATCAAATTAACTTGCTATTGCGCATTGTCCCTTAAACTGCAGGCAGGTTTGAGTTAGGTGAGCCCTTCGGCAGGCTCAGGACAAGCCTGCGAGCCTAAATTTTGTATTGGACAAAACAATTAAATTTGCGTAATAGCATAGGGAGCAATGATGAGCGGAATGAACAAGGCAGAACGACTTGAGGAAATGAAGCGGCTTTACATTCAGCGCGCCTTTTCAGATATTGAAATGGCAGAGCGGCTGGGGGTGGATCGTACTCTCATTTATCGAGACCGTATGGAACTAACCGCACAATACCCGATCGAAAAGGATGACCAGGGGCGTTATCACATCCCGCGCACAAAACTCATTTCAGAGATCAAGGTCAATTTGCACGAAGCGCTGACTTTATATCTCGCCGCGCGTAAAGCATCGCGCCAAACTCGTTTCCACCATCCACACGCGGCAAATGCGCTGGAAAAACTTGCGGCGACCCTGCGCCAGCCAATGACCGAGAAACTGCTCAAAGCGGCGGATAAAGTATTGAAACAGGAAAAAGACCCCGAGCAGACCAAGATCATTGAAACTCTCGCGCAGGCATGGGTGGAGCAAAGAAAAGTCCGCGTTGAATATCAGCCTTTGGGCATGGATGGATTAACACGGCACACGATTAGTCCATATCTGATCGAACCGTCCATCTGGAGCGACAGCGTTTATGTGATTGCGCTCAGCGATTTCAACGACAGGATCGTGCCATTCAAGATCGAGCGAATTAAGACCGCTGTTCTTTCAGGTGAGACGTTTGAAATCCCTGCGGACTTCGACGACCAGCAATTGCTCAAACATGCCTGGGGTATTTGGGTTGGCGATAAAGAACCTGTCACCGTGAAACTGCGCTTCAACAAGGACGCCGCGCGGCGCATCCAGGAGAGCAAATGGCATCCTTTGGAAAGAATCGAACCAACAGAAGACGGCGGCTGTCTTTGGAGCGCAGAAGTTGCCGAATGGCGCGAGATGCTCCCCTGGGTGCGCGGCTGGGGCGCGGACTGTGAAGTGTTGGAGCCTGAGAATTTGAGAAAGTCACTTATGCGCGAGGCGCAGGAGTTGGCGGAGTTGTATAAGTTGGTGGAAGAACAGGTGAAGCAAATGACATATTATGGTCATTCGAGAAAAGACGAACCTGATAAAGCAAAATGGCAACTTTTGAAAAACCATCTTTTCAACACTGCTGAAAAGGCTGAAGAATTCGGCGCAGACGCGGGTATCTCCGAACTGGCGCGAATAGCGGCATTAATGCATGACATTGGAAAATATTCCAAAGCGTTCCAAAAGCGGTTGGATGGCTCGCCGCGCAAGGTGGATCACGCCACAGCAGGCGCAAGAACAGCCATTGAGTTGTTTAACAAAAATGATATTGAAAAATGGATTGCGACCATGCTTGCATATTGTATTGCGGGACATCATACAGGCTTACCAAATTATGGAAGCGTAACTGATATAGATGGAGACGGAACGTTACTTGCCCGTCTTGACCCAGATAAGAAAAAACTGGAAGACTTTAGCGCTTACAAAACTGAAATCACGCCTGAAAAACTGGTCTTGCCTGCCCGCTTAAAAATTCGTTTGCATGATGAAAAGCGCAAAGGGTTTACACTGGCGTTTTTCACTCGGATGTTATATTCTGTATTGGTTGACGCGGATTTTCAGGAAACCGAAACTTTCATCCAGGGCGAAAAGCCACGCGGCGGACACGCCAGCATCAAGGAACTTTGCGAAACCTTCAATACCGCCATGCAGGAATTCGACAACCCGCAAGGCGACATCAACAAGAAGCGCACAGAAACCTTGAAAGCCTGCGCGGAACAAGCAAACTTGGAGCAGGGCTTTTTCACGCTGACCATTCCCACAGGCGGCGGAAAGACCCTAGCTTCGATGGCGTTTGCGCTGAATCATGCCGTCAAACACGGATTGAAACGGGTAATCTACGTAATTCCGTTTACCAGCATTATTGAACAGAACGCGGGTGTATTCAAAAAATATTTAGGCGAGGAAAATGTTCTTGAACATCATTCCAACTTTGATTGGAAGAAAGGTAATAGGAAAGATTCAGAAGAAGCCGATGACGAAACCAAAGACGCGCTCGATAAGTTGAAGTTGGCGTCCGAGAATTGGGATATTCCGATTGTCGTCACAACCAACGTGCAATTCTTCGAGTCGCTGTTTGCCAATAAATCATCGCGCTGTCGAAAACTGCATAACATGGCGAAGAGCATCATCATCTTTGACGAAGCGCAGATGTTGCCGCGTGAATATTTAGACCCATGTATGTTGGCGGTAAAAGAGTTGGTGAAAAACTATGGCGCGAGCGCAATTTTTTGCACCGCAACTCAACCAGCATTGAACAAACGCCTGACGGATGTGTATTTCACCGAACTTGCCCCCGACCCGCAAGCCCTGTTCGATTTTTACAAACGGGTTCAAGTGACAAATATCGGCAGGACACCCGACGCGGACTTGATCGAAAAGATAAACGCTCACTCGCAGGCATTGTGCATTGTCAACACGCGCAAACATGCCAAAGGGTTGTTTGATTTGTTGGAAGAGAATGGGCGTTTTCACCTTTCCACGCTGATGTGTCCCACGCATCGCAAGGAAATTTTGGTGGAAGTTCGAGAGCGGTTGAAGTCTGGTTATCCCTGCCGCGTGATTTCGACTCAGGTGATGGAAGCAGGTATTGACGTGGATTTCCCTGTCGGCTTTCGCGCTCTGGCTGGTTTGGATTCCATCATTCAAGCGGCGGGGCGGGTGAACCGTGAAATGAAACGGGAAATCAGCGATATGTATGTTTTTGACCCCGAAACGCTTTTCATAAAAAAGACCCCTGAATTTATCAGACAAGGCGCGGCGGTTGCGGAAAGCGTGTTGCGGGATTTTGCAAAACAGCCCGATTCAAAACAGGCAATCGAATATTATTTCAATTTTCTATATAACCTTCAAGCAAAGAACGCTTTTGATGTGAAAAATATTCTCTCTCACTTCGATGGCGGTCTGGAGTTTGAGTTCAAAACAGCGGCTGAGAATTTCAGGATGATTGATAACAATACCGTGGGCGTTATAATTCCTTATGACAAGGAGGCAAAGAAACTGCTTGAACAAGCGCGACAAAACCCATATCCTTATAAGTACGCCAGACAATTGCAAATGTACACGGTCAATATCTACGAGAACGAATTTGTCAAACTGCAAAGCAAAGGAGTCATTGAAACGATAAACGATACCTACGAAGCCCTGAGTGAAAGTAAAATGGAAGAGTTTTATAACGAGAAAACAGGTCTCGTCCTACCTGCGGACGCGGGCGGAGACGCAATATTTTTCGATGGATAGTAAGAGACCCTAAAGGTTTCCACCGCTAACCCGCGCCAAGTCAAGCAGAGTAGTTTTACATAACGCAGTATGAGTCGGTCGAGAAAACCTTTAGGGTCTGTATCAAACAATCAAAAGGAGGTTCTTTCTATGGGATACGGAATCAAGATTCGAGTAAGCGGCGATTACGCCCTGTTCACCCGTCCCGAGATGAAGGTGGAGCGTGTCAGTTACGACATCATCACCCCATCGGCGGCGCGTGGGATCATCGAAGCGGTGTACTGGAAACCTGCCATTCGCTGGGTCATAGACAAAATCCATGTGCTGAAAGAAATTGAGTTCACCAATATTCGGCGCAATGAGGTGAGCGAGAAGGCTTCGGAAAGCGAGGCGCGGCGCAGGATGAACGGCACAACCACTGAGCCGATGTATCTGTCTGCTGTGGACAATCGCCAGCAACGCGCCGCCCTTGTGCTGAAAAATGTGGAATATGTCATCGAAGCACACTTTGACATGACCGACAAGGCAGGCGAAGAAGACACGAGGGAAAAGCACTACAACATTGCCCTTCGTCGTTTTCGCAAGGGACAGCAATTCCACGCGCCTTGCTTGGGAGCCCGCGAATTCGGCGCAAAGGTGGAGTTAATCGAGGACGGCGAACCCATTCCGCAAAGTCCACTTGAAGATATGGAACTCGGCTGGATGTTAAAAGACCTTGATTTCTCAGACCCCGCAGACATCAAGCCTGAATTCTTCCGCGCTTCCCTCAAAAACGGCGTGCTGGATTTGAGAAATATGGAGGTGAGACAATGATTCTTCAAGCATTGACTCGGTACTATGATATTTTGCTAAACGATGACGAAAGTGAAATTGCGCCGCCTGGATATAGTTCAGTTGGCGTCAGTTTTGCTCTTGAAATTTCTGGCAAAGGCGAACTGCTCAATATGCTTCCAATTTTTCAAAATGTCGTAATTGGAAAGAAAACTTTTGAAAAGCCGCAAAGAATGATTGTCCCTGAATATGCAGAACCAACAGTAAATGTTGCTGCCAGTCTATTATGTGGAAAAAGTGATTACGTTTTGGGTATTTCCGAAAAAGATGACAAGAAGCCAGCGCATAGCGCAAAAAGGTTTGCTGAGTTTTGTCGTCTCAATAAGGAATTACTGGTACAGGCAGATTGCAATTCTGCGCGGGCAGTGGTTGCATTTCTCGATAATCACAAGCCTGCAAGCGCCCGTTCACACAAGTCAATTTCGCCACATCTTGAAGAAATCTTAAAAGGGCGCAGGATTGTATTTCTGTTCAATGGGAAATATGTCCACGAAGATAAAGTCATTCTCCAAGTATGGGATAAGCATAGAATGGGTAAAGATTCCGTTCTTGGGCAATGTCTAGTTACAGGAGAAATCTCTCCAATTGCAATAAAACACAGGAAGATACAAGGCATTAAGAATGGTCAAATGGCAGGAAATCCGATGGTTAGTTTCAATGAGCGTGCTTACGAATCCTATAATCGTTTTAAGGGACAAGGATTGAACTCTCCTATAAGTGAAAAAGCAGAATTTGCTTACACTACCGCGCTTAATTACCTACTCTTGCCAACCAATGAAAACAAGAAATTTTACATCGGCGACACTACCGTTGTCTATTGGGCTGAAAGCGAGAAAAAGGAATACGCAAAAGCCTTCATGGGATTGTGCGAGCCTGAAATGGTGGAAGTTGAAGCGCCCGCCGAAGAAGAAAGCAAACTTGTAATAAACAAGAAAGCCGAAAAACGTCTCAAAAAAGTAGCGGAAAAAGTCAGGCGCGTTCAGGCGTTGGATGTAAAAAAGATACTTGAAGATTTGAAAGATGAAAATCCGCGCTTTTATATTCTTGGCTTGGCTCCCAATGTGGCGCGTGTTTCTGTGCGCTTCTTTCACAGCGACCCTTTCGACAAAATTGTTGAGAAAATCATGAAACACTACGAGGATTTGGAGATCGACAAAGAATTTGAGGATCAACATACCTACCTCACAATTCAGGATATTTTGAGAGAAACAATGTCCAAAAAGGCTTCTGACCCTCAGGCTTCACCGCTGATGGCTGGCTCTGTGTTTCGCGCCATTCTTGACAACGCTCCCTACCCAGCCGCGTTATTTAACGCCATCATCAATCGTATCCGCGCGGATCAGGATGACTCGAAGAAGTTTATCAAAAAGATTAACTATGAACGCGCCGCGATTATCAAAGCCTATCTGCTTCGCAAATATCGAAATCAACCCCAACATCCAATTCAGGAGGTACTTGTTATGTCACTCAATGAGCAATCCGCTATTCCCGCATATTTGCTGGGACGTTTATTTGCTGTTCTCGAAAAAGTTCAGAAGGAAGCAATTCCCAATTTGACCACTACTATAAAAGATCAGTATTTCACATCCGCCTGCGCTTCGCCGAAGACTGTATTTCCGCTTCTCTTACGTCATTCTCAGCACAATATTTCTAAAGCGGAATATGGTTATGCCAGCGATAACCGTATTGAGAAAATCATGAACTTGCTTGATGTTGAGAAGAACCCGTTTCCGTCTCATCTCACGCTGGATGAGCAAGGTATCTTCGTGCTCGGCTACTACCACCAGCGCACGGCGTTTTATGTCAAAAATAGCGAGAACTCTGCTGAATCAACTTCATCCGAAACCAACTAAACCAAAGGAGAATTAACCATGACTACCCCAATCAAAAACCGCTACGAATTTGTCCTGCTCTATGATGTGGAAAATGGCAATCCTAATGGCGACCCCGATGCAGGCAACATGCCGCGTATTGACCCCGAAACAGGCTACGGCATTGTGACCGATGTTTGCCTTAAGCGCAAAATCCGCAATTACGTGGAATTGGTCAAAGACGACGCTCCTGGCGACAAGATTTATGTGAAAGAGAATATTCCGCTAAACACTCAACATGAAACGGCTTATGTAGGAACAGGTATTCCACTCCCGACAAACGACGCTGAAAAGAAAGCCTTGCGATTTAATACTGAAAAGATTGGTACGTTGCGCCAATGGATGTGCAAAAATTTCTATGATATTCGCGCCTTTGGTGCAGTAATGTCAACTGATGTAAACTGCGGTCAGGTGCGTGGACCTATTCAAATCAACTTCTCGCGCAGTATTGACCCCATTGTCCAGCAGGAAGTAACTATTTCACGTTTGACAGTAACACGCAAGGGCGAGGATAAACTCACAGATTTTGGGCGCAAGCATATTGTTCCCTACGGCTTGTACAAAGTCGAAGGCTATATCTCTGCAAAACTCGCCAACGATGACACCAAAGGGACAGGCTTTTCCGAGGCAGACTTGGAATTATTTTGGAAAGCGCTTGAAGAAATGTTCGAGCATGACCATTCTGCCGCGCGCGGCAAGATGGCAGCGCGAAAACTCTTTGTCTTCAAGCACAAAGACGAACTCGGCAATGCGCCCTCGCACAAACTCTTTGACATGATCAAAGTTGAGAAAAAAGAATCGATTGTCATTCCACGTAAATTCGCAGATTACGATGTGGCGATTGAAGGAAAAACCCCCGAAGGTGTGACACTGATCGAGAAACTTTAGTTCGGCGGATTGAAATCCTGCCTCAGTACATGGAAGCCCTTCGGGCTGAAACCAGTCGGCTTGTAGCCGACTTCCACGTACTGAGCAGGGGATTTATCCCCGCGAATGTCACCGTCCACCGTCCACCGTCCACGGTCAATCTTTATGAAATCCGAGTACACCCAAGACGAACTGCTTCCCCTCTCAGGCATCCAACACTTCCTGTTTTGCCGCAGGCAGTGGGCGCTGATCCACATTGAACGTCAATGGCAGGAAAACGCGCTCACTGCCGAGGGCAGGATCATGCACCAGCGTGCCGATGACCCGTTCTTTACTGAAACGAGGAACGGGGTCATCACGGCGCGTTCCGTGCCTGTGGCATCCTATCGGCTGGGACTTTCGGGCGTGTGCGATGTGGTCGAGTTCACGTCCTCGCCCGACCTTCGGACACCCTCTCCCATTGGGAGAGGGCAGGGTGAGGGCGTCAAACTGCCAAACCGCGAAGGGCTTTACCTGCCCGCGCCCATCGAGTACAAACGCGGCAAGGAAAAGCGCGATCACAGCGACGAAGCGCAACTGTGCGCCCAGGCAATTTGTCTCGAAGAAATGCTTGCGGTGCAAATTCCGCATGGCTATCTTTTTTACGGTGAGACCCGCCGCCGCGTTGAAATCGAACTGACCGCCGAACTGCGAACCCTTGTGCAGGAGATGACCGCGGAAATGCAAAACTATTTCAAAAGAGGCTACACACCCAAAGTCAAAACATCCAAAGCCTGCCGCTCCTGCTCGCTGGCAGATGTCTGCCTGCCCGTGTTGCAGGGGAATGTCATCGCCGCATCGAAATACATCAAGCAACAAATCGAGAGTGAATGATAATGTCGTTGCGAGGAGCGTTCTTGTACTTTGCGACGAAGCAACCTCCAGTTTATGAGGAGATTGCTTCGAGCGGAAGACCGCCGCTCTCGCAATGACATGGAAGTAAACCATGAAACATCTTGGCAATGTCCTATACGTCACCACACCCGAAGCCTTCCTTTCTCTTGATGGCGAAAACGTAGTCATCAAGAAAGAGGACCCGCAGGGGGCAGTGCCAAGCGCAGTCACGCGCCTGCCACTGCACAACCTTGAAAATATCGTCTGCTTTACCTGGCAGGGAGCGAGTCCCGCGCTGATGGGCGCGTGCGCCGAGCGAAACATTGGGCTTTGCTTCCTCACGCCCAATGGACGCTTTCAGGGGCGGGTCACGGGCAAGGTCAAGGGAAATCTCCTGCTAAGAAAGAAGCAGTATGAGGTCTCAGAAAAAGAAGCGGATAGTGTCCCCATTGCGGCATCTTTTTTACTTGGGAAGATTTCCAACTGCCGCAAAGTGTTGGACAGGGCGATCCGCGATCATTCCATGCTGGTAAATGTTCAATCCTTAACTGCGGCATCCGCTTCGCTGAAAGAGAGTCTTAAAGAGATTCAATCCTGCGCATCCATTGGCGATCTGATGGGCTTTGAAGGCAGCGCGGCAAAGATCTACTTTAGCGTCTTCGATCAATTGATCCTGCAACAGCGCGAGGATTTTTTCTTCAAGGAACGCTCGCGCCGTCCGCCGCTGGATAATATGAATTCCCTGCTCTCGTTTCTCTACACCCTGCTGACGAATGACTGCGCTTCAGCCCTGGAGACGGTTGGTCTCGACCCTTATGTTGGATTCCTGCATCAAGACCGACCCGGCCGCCCCTCGCTCGCGCTCGACCTGATGGAGGAGCTGCGCCCAGTCTTCGCCGACCGCTTGGCGCTTTCGCTGGTCAACCGCAAACAGATAACAGGCAGGGGATTCACTCAAAAAGAGAGCGGAGGCATCCTGATGGACGACGAGACGCGCAAAGCTGTTTTGGTCGCCTGGCAGGAGCGCAAGAAGGAAGAGATCGTTCATCCATATCTCAAAGAAAAGATTCCGTTTGGGCTGCTTCCGCATGTTCAGGCGATGCTGTTGGCGCGATACTTGCGCGGCGACCTCGACGCCTATCCGCCCTTCTTTTGGAGTTAGGCGGGAACCATTGAACCTTAACAATCGAATAGCTTTAGGAGGTTCGTTATATGCTGGTCTTAATCACCTATGATGTCAGCACGCAAACCGAAGCGGGCAAATCGCGCCTGCGGAGGGTTTCCAGGAAATGCAAAGACTACGGTCAACGCGTGCAAAATTCCGTGTTTGAATGTATCATTGACACGGCGCAGTTGAAACAGTTGCAAAATGGTTTACAGAAGATCATCGACCCCGAAGTGGACAGCCTGCGCTTTTACTACCTCGGCGACAATTGGAAAAACCGCGTTGAACACATCGGCGCGAAACCAAGTATTGATCTGGAGGGCACGTTAATCGCATAAACGGGTCTTGCGAACCCAAAGCGAACATGAACTCCCCCTCAGGTTCGCAGGAATTTTGAGCCGTTTTGAGGCTTGAAATTCGATTTTTGAGCCATCGCCGTGAAATTTCACGGTATTGCGTTCGAGAAAGACCAAGATATGGCGGTTGATAATTTTTTTTGCCATATTTTGCAGTCGCTCCCTTCATTGGGAGCGTGGATTGAAACTTTTGCTGGCGATTATCAGGAAATCGTGATATGAAGTCGCTCCCTTCATTGGGAGCGTGGATTGAAACTGCGACGGTTACGATAACTGCTCCTCCTCCGTATGTCGCTCCCTTCATTGGGAGCGTGGATTGAAACTGCGAAGCCACATCCACGACCGAGGGAACAGACAGTCGCTCCCTTCATTGGGAGCGTGGATTGAAACGCCTTTGTACCAATCACAGGCTCACAAACCAAGTCGCTCCCTTCATTGGGAGCGTGGATTGAAACCGCCGAGTTGGATGATAATCGTACGCTGGTTATAGTCGCTCCCTTCATTGGGAGCGTGGATTGAAACTGCGACGGTTACGATAACTGCTCCTCCTCCGTATGTCGCTCCCTTCATTGGGAGCGTGGA
>JAUXWL010000074.1 GCA_030680155.1 Anaerolineales bacterium | reverse complement strand
AAACAGGGGCGGAGACCCTAAAGGTTTCCCTCGCTGGCCAAATTATCTTGTCGAACAGCGTATTTTGCCAGCAAAGTACCCAATCTGACAGAAAAACCTTTAGGGTCTGGGAGTTCACCCCAAATTATTGAGATGATACGTTATTTCGGATAAAGGCTAATGAGTTGTGCCCCATGACATCCATGCCATGAATGAAAAACGCCCCATGTCCCTCTTTTATTTTTCGATCACCCTTGCAATTGCCTCCAGCGCGTTGTATCACTTTGTTGCCAAGAGCACGCCCGCCAATGTAAACTTCACCGTTTCGCTTTTAGTGACGTATGCAATCGCGTTCGTCGTAACACTTTTTACCTTTTACTTTTTCCCCACCCCAAACGGTGTGCTTGCCGAAATCAAACAACTCAACTGGGCAAGCATCGGGCTGGCCATTGCCATTGTTGGCATCGAATTTGGCTTTTTGCTGGTCTATCGTTCAGGCTGGAATTTGGGAATCGCTGCGGTATTGGTCAATGTGGTTGCATCGCTGATCCTCGTCCCTGTGGCGATATTCGTGTTCAAAGACAAAATTTCCTGGGTTAATATTCTGGGGATTCTGGTTTGTTTGGCAGGGTTGGTGATGTTGAATTGGAAGAGATGAAATTCTTAGGGTTATAATATTCAAATGCGAAGAGTAGTATCTTCACCTCAAATCCCCGTTGGATTGAAACCATATTTTCAGGAATATGATGTGGCGCGGCTTGATATTGACCGTGATGCAAACCTCATCATCCAGCGCGTGCTTGAGTTCGGCACATGGAATGAAATCCGCTGGCTTTTTGAGACCTATCGAAGTAAGCGCATCCGTTTGTTCTTGCGTGGATATGGTGAACGAGGGTTAAAACCCGTTACTTTTAATTACTGGCGTAAACTACTGGGTATTCGCAGATGGAAGAAGCATCCATTCCCAACATCCAAAAAGGAACTATGGAATCACTAGTCCTTAAGAAGCCGTACTGGAATGCCCTTACACCCGCGACACAGGACGCTTTTCGCCTGATCAATGAGCTGGAACTTATCAAAGATTTTTATCTGGCAGGCGGAACAGGGCTGGCTTTACATTTTGGTCATCGTTTCTCTGTAGACCTGGATTTTTTTTCGGACAATGCCAGAACAGTAGGTCCCGACCAACGTTCCGTCTTGCGATCCGTTTTGGACGACCCCACCCTGGAAATTACATACGACAAGGATTCGACCTTTGTAGTTGTTTGGCGCGGGGTTGGCGTTAGTTTCTTCCGATTGAATTTATATCCGTTGGCGCGGCCAACTTTGTTAGTGAACAATGTGCGGCTTGCCAGCGTGGATGAGATTGGCGCAATGAAACTCGCTGCCATCATTAATCGCGGCACACGCAAAGACATGGTGGATTTGTATTTCATCCTTCAACAGGTTTCATTAGATTCACTCTTTCAAGTCGCGGCAGTCAAATATGCCAAAGTGCGCTCTTTTCCAGTTAGCGCCGTGCGTGCTTTATCCTATTTTGACGATGCCGAATCCCTGCCCATGCCGCAGATGATGGAAAAAACATCCTGGTCGAAAATGAAAAAATTCCTCGAAGCAAAAGCCATCGAAGTGGGACGCAAACGACTTGAAGATTTGTGGGAATAAATTACCAGATGAAAATGTTTTCCCGCCTCAAATCCGCCGCCCGCATTCTCATCAAGGGCGAACCCAAAACCAAAAAGCGCAATCCCATCCCTGCCATCTCGCCCGAAGAACTGGCGGAGATCAAGCAATTCTTTCCGCGCGAAAAATTCTTCATCCTTGGCCATGCCCGCTCGGGCACAACCCTGCTCATGCGTCTTGCGCGCCTGCATCCTGAAGTCCATTGCAATTATCAGGCGCACTTTTTCACGCGCAAGCCCATGCTCAAGTCGCTTGTGGATTCTCCCGAAGCGGAGGAGTGGCTGACACGCAAGTCGAATAGATGGAATCAGGGACGCGACCTTTCGCCGCTCGTCCTGCGTGCCGCCGCCGACTTCATCATGGAGCGCGACGCCGCCCGCGAGGGCAAAAGCATCGTCGGAGACAAAAGCCCATCGTCCACGATCCATGCCCAGGTCGTGCGCGATGCGCATGCACTTTATCCCGATGCAAAAATTATTTACATCGTCCGTGATGGACGCGATGTCTTGATCTCGGAACGCTTCCGAAATTTTGTGGAGGAATCAAAGTTCCTAACCGCCGAAGACAAGCGCATCATCTCGGACCTGAAAGTTGATTCGGCTCCATTCAGCGACGGACGCTGCTCGATCTTTACCGAAACGTCCATCCGCAATATTGCCAAACGCTGGGCCGACGACCTGCGCGAGATCGACTCGGAAGGCGTGGAGTTGTATGGCAGGAATTACATCCCTTTGCGTTATGAAGACCTGCTGACTCAGCCCTTTGCTGAAATGTCGCGCCTGTGGAAATTTCTCAGTGTAAAGAAAATCAGCAAGACATTGGAAAAGCAGCTCCTGGCGGAAATGTCCTCCAACCCCGATGAAGAATGGCAGGCAAAACGGAACGAAGACATTGCATCTTTTCTGCCCAAAGGACAGGCAGGCAACTGGCAGCGGCTTTTCACTGCGCGCGATAAAGCCTTGTTCAAGGAAGTTGCGGGTGAGGCGCTGGTCAAGTGGGGATATGAGAAAGACGGCGCTTGGTAATTTCTTGCGCCGAATATTTAATGATCATATTAAACAGAAACGGGTTTCATTCCTAAATGAATTTCCTTAAGAAAATCCCCGCCCTTGAACAAATAACGCCCGTGTATGCGGTGATTGTTATGACGACTTATACATGGTCGCTTGTGCAGTTTTTTTGGAGAATCCCAAGCTGGTTGTATTTTTCAACCCTTGGTGATATTTGGATATTTTTTTCCTACATGATTTCTGTGAATGTATTGGAAAGCGTGCTGCTGCTTGTGCTGCCCATACTTCTGGCTTTTATCCTTCCAAAACGCTGGTTTCATGACCAGTTTACGGTAAAAGGCAGCCTGCTGATTTTGCTGGGACTGGGATATATGATGTTTTTTCATGGTAATTTGATTGCCGGGTTTCTTTCACCATGGGTGTTACTCCCAAAAGTTTTGATCGCGGGTTCGGCGATTCTCGGGTTGACGTTTTTAATCGCCCGCATTGTATTTCTTGAAAAATTTGTACTCGAGCTTTCAAACCGTCTTGTGGTTTTTCTTTATCTGTGGATGCCGATCAGTGCGCTTGCATTGGTCACGGTGTTGATTCGAAATATTTTCTAAGTTTCTGTGGAAAGAACTCAAATGACAAACATTGACCGCCGTAGTTTCTTAAAGTTAATGGGAATTGCTGCTCCTGCGATTCTGGCTCCAGGGGCGGCTTCGTGGCTGCATGACAACTTGAAAGTTGTAGACGGCTCGAAGCCAAATATTATTGTTCTTTTGTTCGATGCAATGAGTGCAAGAAACTTATCCCTTTATGGCTATCCACGCCTGACTTCGCCAAACCTCGCCCGCTTTGCAGAGCGCGCCACTGTGTATCATTCCCATCATGCAGCTGGAAATTACACGATACCGGGGACGGCTTCAATATTAACCGGAACATACCCGTGGACGCACCGGGCTGTTAATCACAGTGGCGGTGTTGCGCGCCGGTTGATTGACAATAATATTTTTAATGTTCTTGGGAATGAATATCACCGCATCGCATTCCCTCAAAATGTTTGGGCGAATTTTGTAACTTCTCAATTTGAGAACGACCTGGATACGTTGTTATCCCCGGGGACGTTTGATGAATTTGATTACCTGTTTGGTAATCATTTCCGTAACGACAGCAATATGGCAATGCGCTCATTGGATGATTTCGTATTTAAACAAAACCAATCCCCCGTCTCCCTGGTGCTTGGCTCCATGTATAGCGCCTTCCTTCTCCGCGAAGGCAATCTACTGGATCAACAAGGATATCCAAGAGGACTTCCTCAGAATGTAAATTATTCACTTTATTTTCGTCTTGAGAAGGTGATGGCAGGATTGCAGGAATTATTATCCAATCAGCCGGCGCCCTATTTTGCTTATTTGCACTTGTTCCCTCCCCATGCTCCCTATCGTCCAAGCCGAAAATTTAACAGGTTGTTTGTTGAGGATGGCTTTTATCCCGTACGAAAACCAATTCATAAGCTCTCAGAGCAGATCGAGGATGACCAACTTGACGTTGTGCGCCAAATTTATGACCAATATATTGCTTCGCTGGACGAGGAGCTTGGTCATTTTTTGGATGCCATGGAAAGCGCCGGCGTTTTCGAGGATAGTTATGTCGTGATCACTTCGGATCACGGTGAGATGTTTGAACGCGGGGAAAAGGCCCATTCAACTCCGCTGCTTTATGAATCGATCACGCACATTCCACTGCTGATCTCTGCTCCAGGGCAGAAAATGCGCCGCGATATTTATTCCCCAACCAATTCCGTGGACCTTTTACCCACATTTGCACAATGGGCTGGAAAACCGATTCCTCCCTGGGTGGAGGGAAAGCCATTGCCTGGTTTGAGCGGTGATGAAGAACCGGAAAGGGGTATCTATGCCGTGGAGGCGAAACTCAGCTCGGCATTTGCCCCGCTTAATACAGTGACCGTTTCACTTCAAAAAGGGAATAACAAACTTATTTATTATACAGGTTACGATGCCGAAGACAGCTTTGAATTGTATGATTTACGTGAAGACCCCGAGGAACTGGAAGACTTATATCCTTCACAACCTGTGTTCTCGAAACATTTGAAGAATGAATTATTGGAAACCTTTTTTGAGTCTAACAAACCATAAAAGACTCGGTTTTTTTGTGAGCGCCTGCCCTGCCAATTACTTGGCGATTGGGCGTGCCGGTGTCTTTTTGCTGTGCGGTATAATTTTAAATAGGTGTTCACTATGATTTTCATGAAACGTTTTCCAACACTTGAAAAATTACTTCCGGTCTATTCGATTGTTATGGTTGTTATCTATTCCTGGTCTCTTCTGCGCTTTTTTTGGAGACTGCCGAGTCTGTTGTTTTATTCGACTGCCGGGGAGATTGCCATAACCTATGCGTATTTGGTTGCGGTAAATTTTTTAGAGAGCATTGTTATTCTTCTTGCTCTCATTATTTTAAGCATTATCCTGCCGGGGCGCTGGTTTTTTGATCGTTTTGTAACAAAAAGCGTTCTATTGGTTTCATTGGGTTTGTGGTATTTGGGGTATATTGCCAGTCATATTTCAGCAGAGGCTCCATATCCATATGATTTGATTAGGTGGTCGCCGGCTGTTGCTGTTTTAATTTTCGCACTTGTTTTTTTGTTGGATCAGGTAGGTTTTCTAAGAAAAATTATCCTGGGATTGGCCGACAGCCTTATTGTGTTTTTGTTTATTTCAATACCGATAAGCGTCATCAGTTTGCTGGTGGTAATTGTGCGAAATATTTTTTAGTTTTATCGCTTGTCTCGTAAATAAGTAAATTTTTTGTTGAAAATTGCGAGGAAAAAATGCAGTTTTTATTTACTAAATTATGCAATACCATGTAAATATGTCAAGAAGGAACGATATGCCTGAATTTAGCCGACGCAGTTTTTTGAAGATGGTTGGAGCGGCTGCCCCAGCCATCTTATTCCCCCAGGTCTCTTCATGGGTGGATAAAAATATAATGCAGGATGGGGAGTCGAAACCCAATGTGATCATCCTGTTGTTTGACGCCATGAGCGCCAGGAACCTCTCGCTGTACGATTACCCGCGTCCCACCTCCCCGAATATTGAGCGCTTTGCCGAACATGCCACGGTATACCATTCACATTATGCGGGTGGGAATTACACCATACCGGGTGTCGCCACATTGTTGACGGGGACATATCCCTGGACGAACAGGGCCATCAATCATAGCGGGATGGTGAAACGGAGTATGGTGGAGGAGAATATTTTCACGGCTATCGGAAATGATTATCACCGTCTCGCGTTTCCACAGAACGTATGGTCCAGTTTTATTGTTTCACAGTTTGAAAAAGACATTGACACCCTCATACCTTCGGACGCGTATGGCAAATTGAGCTATATGCTGAACGAACATTTCCCAAATGATCGGAACGCGGCAATTCGCGGTTTGGACGATTTTGTCTTCAAAATGGAGCGCGAACCTGCATCCCTGTTGTTTGGTACGCTGCAAAGCGCATTTTTTTTCCGCGAGTCATCCCTTCTTCCATCAGACGAATATCCAAGGGGTATTCCGCATAATGTGAATTATCCGATTTATTTCACGCTCGAAGATGTCTTTGACGGGTTGGCTGCGCTCCTCCCTGGTTTGCAATCCCCGCATTTTTCCTATATTCACCTGTTTCCGCCCCATGCTCCATACCGCGCCTCCAGCAGGTTTGATAGCAAGTTTATTGATGGATGGTGGCCGAACGTCAAGCCGATACATCGATTCTCCGAAGGCGCTTCCAATGCAAAGGTGACATCTGCCCGCAGGTCCTATGATGAATACATCGCTTCGATTGATTGGGAGTTGGGAAACCTCTTTGATGTTCTTGAAAAAGAGGGTGTGTTTGATAACAGCTATGTGATCATCACAGCCGATCATGGGGAGATGTTTGAACGTGGGGAGAAGGCTCATTCCTCTCCACTTTTGTATGATCCGCTTATCCATGTTCCCCTGGTGATCTCTGCGCCTGGTCAGAAGACTCGGCAGGATATTTACGCCCCGACCAATGCTGTCGATTTGCTTCCCACGTTGACGAATCTACTCGGAAAGCCGATCCCCTCATGGGCAGAAGGACAACTCCTGCCGGGACTGGGCGGCGTGGAGGATTACGAAAGAGGCACCTTTGCCATGGAGGCCAAACAGAACTCGTCATTTACTCCCATTCGTAAGGGCACAGTTGTCCTGCGAAAAGGCACCCACAAACTTATTTACTATACAGGGTATGAGGCAGAGGATTCTTTTGAATTGTATGATCTCGAAACGGACTATGAAGAAATTAAAGACTTGTACCATGCACAGCCTGCGATCTTAAGCATCATGAAAGAGGAACTTCTCGATTCTCTTTCGGATGCAAACAAACCTTATATTGAATAGGGCGAGGGCGATTTGATGAAATTCTTGATTGCAGGACTTGGCTCGGTGGGGCGACGCCACATGCGCAATTTGATCGCTCTTGGCGAAACAGACATCGTTCTCTATCGTACACTCAAAGCGACCCTGCCTGATGACGAATTAGCCGGGTATTCTGTCGAAACTGACTTTGCGGTGGCGTTGAAAAAGCACAAGCCCGACGCAGTCATCGTCTCCAACCCGACTTCTCTGCATTTGGATGTTGCCATCCCCGCCGCCGAAGCAGGATGCGCTATTTTGCTTGAAAAACCCATCTCCCATTCGATGGAGCGAGTGGATGTCTTACAGTCCGCTGTGCAGAAGAGTGGGTCAAAGGTGTTGGTGGCGTTCCAATTCCGTTTTCACCCGGGCATGGTGAAGACACGGGAGTTGATCGAAAACGGCGAAATCGGACGCGTGGTTTCGGCGCATGTCCATTTTGGTGAATATTTGCCCGCCTGGCATCCGTGGGAGGATTATCGCAAAGGGTATGCCGCACGCGCAGACATGGGCGGCGGCGTGGTGGCAACGCAATGTCACTCGCTGGATTATCTACCCTGGTTGGTGGGGAGGCGGGTTGAGTCCTTGTGGGGGTTCGCCGGGAAATTAAGCGACCTCGAAGTGGATGTGGATGATACCGCCAAGATTGGCCTGCGTTTTGAAGGCGGCGCGTTGGGCAGCCTGCACCTTGATTACAACCAACAGCCGCCTGAGCATGAATTCCGCATTATCGGTACGAAAGGCACGATCAAGTGGAATCTCGCCGACGGCGCAGTACGGATTTACCGAACTGATAAAAAGGACTGGGATGTCTTTCCGCTGCCTGAAGGTTGGGAACGCAATATGATGTTCATGGAACAGACCAGGCACTTTGTGGACGTCGTGAGCGGAACATCAGAACCGGCCTGCACACTGGAGGATGGGGTTCAAGTTCAGCAGCTTGTGGACGCTGTTCACAGGTCGAGTACTGCTCACAGCATGATTGAGTTCAATGCTTGATTCATAGCGCGGTATTCAGCCGCAACCTTTGGGTTGAGCCTGCCGAAACCCAATCGTAGGTCATGTTTATATAATGCCCACGGTCACAAATTGCGCTTTCCGCCTTCTGAAAAAGCGCAATTTGTGACCGCGCTGGGTATAGCGTGACTATCGCGCTATAAATATTCTATTGTGAGGATGCTGATGCAAAAAGCCAGGGTGTTTTTTTCTAACCGGACGTTTCTGGAATATCTCTTACTGGCATTTATATCCGCACTTGCTTATTTGCTGTTTGTCACAAAATTCGGGTACTACTATGACGATTGGTACCTTATGTATGCGGCAGGAGCGAAGGGCGCTTCTGTGTTTTTGGATATTTTTAGCGTTGACCGACCCATGCGGACATTTGTCATGTCTCCCGCATACCTTCTGTTTGGGGGGGATCCCGTTCTTTTCAATCTGAGCGCGTGGGGGTTTCGGGTCTTAAGCGCATGGTTCTTTTATTGGGGTTTATCCCTTTTATGGGCGCACAAGCAAAAGGTTGCCTGGCTTACTGCTCTTCTTTACCTGATTTACCCTGGGTTTCTTTCACAACTCAATGGGATCGATTACCAATCTCAAATGGTTAGCCTGGCTGTGATGATGCTCTCTCTTGTGCTGACCATTTATGCGTATCAAACTCAAAAAATGCCGCTGCGGCTTGTTCTGTTTGTTTTACTCGCGTTGCTCACCACTTTTTATCTTGGCTTGGTTGAGTATTTTGTGGGAATGGAAGTCTTTAAAGCGGCAGTGCTGGTTGCCCTTGTCTCTCGTGCTGAAACAAACTGGTCGCCCCGATCAAGAAAATCGTTCCTTTGGGTGATGTACTCTGGATTAACATCTCTGCCGTTTCTTGTATGGCGATTGTTCTTTTTTGAAAGCGAACGCGGAGCCACGGATGTTAATGTGAAGCTGGGAGATGTTTTGTCCAACCCGTTTGTATATGCGCTGCAGTGGATGATCAATTTGCTCAAAGATTTGGTCGATGTTGTGCTGCTTGCCTGGGTTGTCCCGCTTCAACGGTTAAGTGTCGGGTTAACGATCCAACAGTGGTTGCTGGGAGGCGTTGTTGCAGGCTTGATACTTGTTTTGGTCTGGCAGATGTTGAAGGGGGAGGAAAATTCCCTGAATTTAAGGACCAGTTTCGATTGGCGAATGGAGGCGATATGGCTCGGGGGCGTCATGCTGGTTTTTGGACTGCTTCCCGTTATCCTCGTGGGACGTTATGTCGATTTCAAAAGTTTCTCCCGGTATGCTCTCGCCCCATCGATTGGAGCGGTGTTGTTATGGCAGGCAGGGCTTTCTTATATTTCCGTTACCTGGCTCAGGAAATTTGTGCTTGCTTTTTTGATTGGCATTTCATTACTGACCCACTATGCCAATGGACTCGTGAAAGCTCGTGAAACAGAATTGACCCGTAATTTCTGGTGGCAGGTTGGCTGGCGCGCCCCCGGCATCGACCCGCGAGCGACATTGATCACCCGCTATGCAGTGGCTGCCGAAGAGGACTATTTTACGTGGGGGCCCGCCAACCTGATTTATTATCCTGATTCCAATCATGAACAATATACCGAGCCCGTTCTTTATGCCATGATCTTGAATGAAGATACCATCGAGAAAATAATCGCCCGCGAGCCGCAGGAATATTCCAACCGCCGCAGTATTCGGACGTATCCAAACCCCCGCAATATTTTGATCCTCACACAGCCGACGCCCGATTCCTGCGTTCAAGTTATTGATCTGGCGCGTTTGGAACTGTCCTCTTTTGAAGATGCGCGCGTGAGGGAGGTTGCTCCATATTCTGAAGCGGATCAAATTTCGCTGACAGATGAATTTCGCACTCCGCCATTCATTCCCTTTGGGGTTGAGCCGCAACACGGCTGGTGCTATTACTATCAGAAAGCCTCTTTTTCCCGTCAGGCAGGGGAGTGGGATGAAGTGCTTCGACTGGGCGAGGAAGCCATCTCACTTGGATATTTTGCAAAAGACCAGATTGAGTGGATGCCTTTTTTACAGGCATACGCTCTGTCAGGGAACTCCACCCGCCTGGACGAAATCGCATCCTTCATGACCTCAGACCTGCCAGCCCTAAAACAGGCATGTCTTACTCTGACAGAGATGATGTTGCCGCCAGGCATTGATGCTGAAGTCCAAGACTCAATTTGTGTTGATTGATTGTGCCTGTGTCGCCATAAGAAACTCAGAACAACTTTTTCCAGTGCAAGTACATGAAAACCAGCCCCATACTCCAAAATTCATCCACTGAATTTTGGAGTATAATTCCTGCTTGTGTGATAATCCAAATCCTGATTTCAGGGTTTATTAATTCAATGGAGTGACAATGACAAAAGCAAATCTTATTTCCCCTTACGGCGGCAAACTGGTGGACCTGGTTGTGGAAGGCGCCGAACGTGAGGAACTTCTCGCCCGCGCCGGGCAGCTGCCCTCGATCAAGATCACCATGCGCAACCTGTGCGACCTGGAATTGATCGCCACAGGCGGCTTCTCCCCGCTGACCACCTTCATGGGCAAAGCGGACTATGACCGCGTGCTGCGTGAAATGCGCCTGGCAGATGGGACGCTCTTCCCGCTGCCCATCACGTTGACGGCAGACCCTGCTGAACTTCCGGCCGTTGGTGAGGAACTAGCCCTGCGCAGTGCAAACTTTGACTTGATCGCCGTGATGACGCTTGACGAAGTCTATCACTGGGACGCCGAGACCGAAGCCGCATTGGCATACGGTTCCACCGATACCAAGCACCCGATGATCTCAGAAATGGGGCGCTGGAACAAGGTTTGTATCTCTGGTCCCTTGAAAGTTATCAACCTGCCCAAGTACTACGATTTTGTAGACCTGCGCTTTACCCCCGCCCAGGTGCGTGAACGACTCGAATTGATGGGGCATGACAATGTCGTCGCGTTCCAGACCCGCAATCCCCTGCACCGCATTCATGAAGAATTGACCAAGCGCGCCGCCGCCCAGGTGAATGGCTCTCTTATCGTACATCCCGTCGTCGGCATGACCAAGCCCGGCGATGTGGATCACTACACCCGCGTCCGCACGTACAAGGCATTGGTGGATAACTACTACGATAAGAAAGACACCATGCTCAGCCTGCTCCCGCTGGCAATGCGCATGGCAGGTCCGAAAGAAGCGCTGCTGCACGCCATCATCCGCCGCAACCACGGAGCGAATCATTTCGTCGTGGGTCGCGATCATGCGGGACCAGGCAATGATTCCACGGGCAAGCCATTCTACGGTCCGTATGATGCGCAGGAATTGATGACACAGTACGAGCACGAACTGGGCGTCAAGATGGTTCCGTTCGAAATGCTCGTCTATCTCCCCGACGAAGACCGCTACGTCGAAGAGAAGGATGTACCCAAGGGCGCGAAGGTTGCCAACATCTCCGGCACGCAAGTTCGCGATGATTATCTCGCCAAAGGCAAACTGCTCCCCGAATGGTTCACCCGCCCCGAAACCGCTGAAATTCTGCGCGAGATGTATCCCCCGCGCCATGAACAGGGCTTTGGTATTTGGTTCACCGGTTTGAGCGGCTCAGGCAAATCTGCCACCACGCAAGTCCTCACCACCTTGCTGCTCGAACGCGGACGTGAAACCGCCATCCTCGACGGCGACGTGGTGCGCACGCATCTTTCCAAGGGACTCGGCTTCAGCAAGGAAGACCGCGACACCAACATCCTGCGCATCGGCTTTGTGGCTGGCGAGATCGTCCACGCAGGCGGCATCGTCATCTGTGCCGCCATCAGTCCCTACCGCGCCACCCGCGCTGAAGCCCGCAAGATGGTCGGTGAGAATTTCATCGAAATCTTCATGGATACCCCCGTTGAAGTCTGCGAAGAACGCGATGTGAAAGGCTTATACGCCAAGGCGCGTCAGGCTATGGAAGACGGCAAGCCAATGGGCTTCACCGGCGTGGACGACCCCTACGAGCCGCCCATCGAACCTGAGATCACGCTCAAAGGTTTCGGCGCTTCCCCCGAAGATAACGCCCGCATTATCGTCCAATATTTGGAAGAACAGGGCTTCGTGCTTCCTGTGAAATAAATTCAGATTTGTTACGCATCACGGAATATGTAAAACGTGATGCGTAACAACTTTCCAATGGACTTACGCAAGATTCCTCTCGCTTCAATTCTGACCCTTGGCCTGCTTGCCATTCTCGGGACATTCCTCGTCCTCTATGCGACTCCGCAAGGGCTGGGACTCCTGGATGACTCCATCGCCTACATTGCCGGCGCGCGCAGCATTCTCGATGGAGATGGCTACCGCGCCGCCTGGCTGGCCTCCAACAAACCCGTAACG
>JAUXWL010000366.1 GCA_030680155.1 Anaerolineales bacterium | reverse complement strand
CCAAGCGAATCACTCGATGCCGTTTATTCCGTTGAAGCCGTTTGTCATGCCGTTGACCCTGAAAAATATTTCAAAGAAGCCAGCCGACTTCTGCGCAAAGGCGGCAGACTGATCCTCGTGGATGATTATCAGGCGGCGCATCCGTTCACGAAGCGCGAGCAAAAATGGCTGGATGCCTACATTGCAGGCTGGTACGTCCCCGGCGTGCGAACGGTGGAACAAATCATAAACTTTAGCAACAAGCATCAACTTCAACTCCAAAAGAACGACGACCTCACGCCCTATCTTCGCCTGCGTAACCTGCCCAATTCCCTCGCCAGTACCCTGCTCTTCCTCGTCAAAAAATTGCCCATCCAACACGCTATCGTCCCATCCATGCTGGGAAGTATGGCATTGCAGCAGTGTTTGTTTATGAAGGTGGTCGAGTATCGGATGCTTGTATTTGAGAAAGCCGACGATTGACCACGGACGATAGACGATGGAAGACCACGGTCAATTGTCTATCGTCCATCGTCCGCTCCCCATGAAAACCATCACCCTCCTCACCAGCGGCACACGCGGCGACGTGGTTCCCTACATCGCCCTCGGCGAAGGCATGCGCGACGCAGGTTATAACGTCCGCATTGCCGCGCCGCGCGGGTTTGCGAATCTCATTCAACAAAGCCGTGTCCCCTTCGCTCCCTTCGATGGCAACCCCACCGACTTGATGATCGAGCAGGGTGACTTCACGCCGTTCACCATCGGCACCAACCCCATTCGCTCATTTCGCGCCACGCAAAATTTTCTACGCCAGGCCCGCCCGCTTTACCGTCACATGCTGCACACCGCCGCCGAAGCCTGCCGCGGCTCAGACCTCCTCATTCACGGCTTGCCTACCATCTGGGGTACACACATCGCCGAAGGGCTGGGCATTCCCGCCGTCCGCGCAAACTTGCAGCCCCTCGCTCCCACCCGCGAATTTCCTTCCGCGCTTTTGCCGTTTCGCTTTTCTTTGGGAATTGGAAACTGGCTCTCGCATTGGATTGTGACGCAAGCCACCTGGCTTGCATGGCGCTCGGAAATAAACCACGCGCGTCACACGGACTTTGGGCTTGCTCCCGCCCATTGGCTTGATCCTTCCCTCCAAGCGGACACCGCCCAACCCCTAACCCTCAACGGATTCAGCGAACAGGTCGTGCCACGTCCGCGAGATTGGAATGAGAAGCAGGTGATCACAGGATATTGGAGGATGAAAGAAGTAACGAGTGAACGAGTTGATGAGTTGGGAGGCGTGCAGAGATTTATTAACTCGACAAAGAATCCCATCGCCATTGGATTCGGAAGCCCGGGCACGCAGGGATATTTACCCATGCTCGAAGAAGCTTTGCAGCGTGCGAACGCCCAAGCCGTGTTGACAATTCCAGCCAAATGGCACGGCGAAATCAAATCAAAGAACATCTTCCCCATCGAATACGTGCCGCATGACTGGCTGTATCCGCGCGTCAAAGTTGCCATCCACCACGGCGGGGCAGGGACAACGTCCGCAAGCCTTCATGCAGGCATTCCCACAATTACGCTGCCGTTAGCCATTGACCAATTCTTCTGGGGTGAGCAGGTGTACAAAATCGGCGTTGGACCGAAGCCCATCCCCCAGCGAAAATTGAACGCGGAAAATCTATCGCAAGCCATCACTCAGGCATTGACGGATGAGACCATGAACGCGAGAGCAAAAACTGTCAGCGTGGCATTAAGCCGGGAGAA
>JAUXWL010000363.1 GCA_030680155.1 Anaerolineales bacterium | reverse complement strand
GGGAATTCGAGACCTTTGGCTTTGTGGACGGTCATCAGTTGAACCGCGCCCGCGTTCGATGAATCGGCGGGGGCTTCGCCTTCGCGCAAGCCGACATCACGCAGGGTCTGGACGTAGGCGAGGAAGTCTGTCAGGCTGACGAGGCGCGAGCGGTGCGCGTCGGCAAGCAGTTTTTCGACGTTGCGAACCATGCGTGCGCCGTTGGGGTCGCTGGCAAGAATGGCTCGGTAATGCGTGAGGTCGAGAACTTTTTTAAGAATCGTTGCGGCGGAAGTACGACCTGAGAGGGAATGGAGTTCAGTAATAATTGCGTAAGGATGAAGGATGAATGATGAAGGATGAATGTTTGGCGCGTGTGTACTTGTGTACGTGTCTACTTGTGTACTTAATGACTCGAAAATTTTAACAGGCACGGTTGCGCCGTTGGGGTAACGCAGTTTGTAGATTTCGGCGTCGGGAATCGCGAAGGCGGGGGAGCGGAGGGCGCCGACGAGGGCGAGGTCGTCTGTGGGGTCGGCGATGGCGGCGAGGATGTTGAGCAGGTCGCGGATTTCGGGTCGGTCATAAAAGCCGCGTCCCGCGACGGTGACGAAGGGAATGCCTGCCGCTTCGAGCGCGTTTTCGTACACGTCGTAGGCAGTGGACGAGCGAAAGAGCAGCGCCATATCACCCCAGACAAAGCCTTCGTTTTCGTGGAGTTGGCGCAGACGTTGAGCAAGCGCTTGCGCAGATGCGGCGCGTCCTTCTTCGGCATTTTCTCCCATGCCAAGATGAAATTCAACGAAGGGCGGTTGGATGTTTTCGCGGACAGGAGTTTGGCGGTAGGCGTGCAGCGGCGCGAAGGGAACGGCATAGGGTCGCGCGGGGTCATCGGTCTCGCCGAGGATGGGAGCAAGCAGGGAGTTGAGTTGTTCAAGCAGGGGTTTGTGAGCGCGGAAGGTTAAATCAAGATCAATCAGTTCGCCGCTAGAGGCTTTGATGTCAGATTGAACTTGACGGAAGACAGTCACGTCGGCGGAGCGAAAGCGATAGATGGATTGTTTGGAGTCGCCGACGATGAAGAGATCAGCGCCCGCCCTCATCCCCAGCCCTTCTCCCAAGGGGAGAAGGGAGTCTGCTCCCTCTCCCTTCGGGACGTGTGCCCGTAAGGGTAGAGGGCTGGGGTGAGGGAAAAATCCCGTTAGCGCGTAAACGATTTGACGCTGGCGGTCGTTGGTGTCTTGGAATTCGTCCACGAGAACGGCGCGGAGTTCGGATTGAATTTGTTCACGGACTTCGGGATGCGCTGTCAGCAGTTGCGCGGTGAGTCCTTCGAGGTCGTCAAAGTCAAGGGATTGTTTTTCATCTTTGCGATGTTGATATTCAAGCAGGGTTTGTTCCAGCAGACGATGGACGGAGGGAAGATGCGCGGCAAGTTGTTCATCCAATGAGAAGCGGGATTTTTCGGCGAGGAATTTGAGATGCTCTTCATAGATGTCTTTGAGTTGGCGCATAGACTCGCGGACACGCTGCGCGTCGATGTCGTTCCAGTTGGCTTTTTGTCCCTGCGTAGAGATGGCTTTGCGAAGCGCGGCGAGGGAGGCGAGAACTTCGTCCCATTGTGCTGTGGCGCGGGATTTTTGTATTTCATTCCATTGCGCGAGGACGGATTGGCGGGCGAGTTCGAGTTTGTCTTCGGGGGAGGAGGAGAGGATGGAGTCGAGAGTGGAGAGGGAGTCAATCCAAGTGGAGGAGTCGAGGTGGATTGAGAGATAGGTAGAAAGTGAGGTTGCGAATTTCGCCCTCATCCCCAGCCCTTCTCCCGTGGAGGGAAGGGAGTCAACATCCAATCTGCGGCTCATCAACGCATTGAGAATTTGCCGCAGTTCATTTTCCTTGAAGATGCCAAATAGCGCAACGGATTGTTCGTCTGTCGCAGCCCATGCGAGCGCGGATTCAATCGCTTCGGCTTGCAGCGCGGAGGACAGTCCCTCTTCGAGGACTTCAAACTGAGGGTCGAGTCCTGCCTCGGCGGGGTGGGAACGCAGGATTTCGGCGCAGAGAGAGTGGATGGTTCCGATTCTTGCAGAGTCAATTTCCCTCACCCCCAGCCCCTCCCCCGCGGGGG
>JAUXWL010000362.1 GCA_030680155.1 Anaerolineales bacterium | reverse complement strand
CGCCAGATAATTTTCAAGAGTCATGTTTTCTTCTCCTCGATGATATCTGAATATTGCTGATTATCAGTACTTCACGAAAGCGCGTAATTGGCGGTCTCCCTTCGACAAGCTCAGGGCAGGCTACCGCCAGATTTGCGCTAGTGCCCAAACAACCTAAAAGTGGAGGGGCAAAAGCGGCTGAAGTTCGCCGCTTTTGCCCTACATCCTCATGTTGTTTGGGTACTAGAGAGCACACGCTGCGCAGTACGCGAGGTTTTCATGATCTACTGATTATTTTGATACAATACCCACATGAAACCTGAACCCCGCCGTCAAGAAATGGTCACCTGGCAGGAATTAGACAAGTTGATTGACCACTTGCTCCCCCAGTTCAAACGAGAATTCACTGCAATGGTGATGATTACGCGCGGCGGAATCGTCCCCGGCGGAATGCTGGCCGAAGCCATGGACATCACCCATGTCCTCACCGCCGCCGTGGATTTCCCTGCCCAAACCCAAAGCGAAAAAACAGCCATGGTTATGTCGTGGCCCGAGTTCATTCAATTTCCCGCAGAAGAAAGCCTGCGCGGACGCCCCACCCTGATCGTGGATGATGTGTGGGGGTCGGGACGCACCATCACAGCAGTCAAGAACCGCGTCTCTGCGGCGGGCGGCTTCCCTGAAACATGCGTGCTGCACTTCAATCCGTACCGTAACTTATTCGGCAATGTCCGCCCGGACTATTTTGCGGCGACCACTGATGCGTTCATCGTCTATCCCTGGGAGATTGACCGCGGCGCAGATCACGTTCTGCTGGGCGATCCCCAATAACTAACATGAAGATAATTGAAGCGAACCTTAATCGGAAAATAAGCGCCTTGCGGGGGAACGAATATTTCGATGATCTTCCAGAACCCATGCTGGTGGACATCGCCGGGCACACGGCCTTGCGCGAATATCAACGCGGGGATGTGCTGTTCTGGGAGGGCGACCCCTGCGATGGATTGTTCATCGTTCAGCAGGGCAGCGCCAAAATCTTTCGCCTCTCTCCTCAGGGACGGCAGTACATCGTCCGCATCCTTCAGGAAGGCGACACCTTTGCCGAAGTCCCTGCGTTTGACGAGGGGACAAATCCCGCCAACGTGGAGGCGCTGGAAGCCTGCCGCGTGTGGGTGATCGACAGCCAGAAACTGCGGGAACTCGTCAAAGCGCACCCTGCCTTTTCTCAAAAGGTGCTGGTGAACTTTGGCAGGATGTTGCGCGGCATGGTGCGCATGGTCAGTGAGATGGCGTTCTATCAAGTGACGCATCGCCTCGCCCGCCTTATTGCAGAAATGCCGCAGGATAATTCCGCGCCGCATTGGACACAGGAACAACTCGCGGCACGGCTGGGGACGGTGCGTGAAGTGGTGGCACGTTCGATGAAGGAATTGGAACGCAGCGGGGCAATTCAGGTGAAGGACAGGCGCATCCAGATCATGGATCGCGAAATCTTCGATCAGTGGGCGCAGCCGAATTAAAGTCGCAGCGCGACATTAATGCCGCGCTGTTGTTTTATTCCAACACTACAAAATCAGAGACCTGGATCGACAACTCATCGTCAATCGCTTCCTTGATGTAGTCAATGGCGATGTTGGCGGGGTAGCCGTAGGCCGGGTCGTATGTCACAGCGACGTCATCCGCTTCGCTGGAGAGAACGGTTTCCAGTTCAAGAAGGATGCGGTCCATTGTAATGTAAGGTTCATAGAATTCATAAAACGAATCCGAAGGGTTGACAATCGTCCCATCCGAGCGGGTCACCGAAACGACTTCACCGTCCTTTACCTCGACGGTCAGGGGCATGTCGTTTTCGAAAATGCAAAAACATCCCAGGAAGAGTGTATAGCGATAATGAGCAATGTTTGAATCCTGCCACTTTTTGAGGTTTTGGTCATACTCCGACGGCGCGGCTGCGGAACAGGCAACCAGAATAAGAACAAGGGCAAATGGAATGATCTTTTTCATTTTTTTCTCCTTGCCCTCATTAACGATAAAGCAGTGCGAAATGTTCCCGACTTACAAAAAAAACTCCCCGTCATTGCTGGCGGGGAGTTGACGATCATTAGAGACTGTTTCTTAACTCGTAGGCAAAGACCCTAAAGGTTTCCCACGGTTACGAAAACGCCGTTTTGTGGGCGCTTTTTTGCAAATGATGGTTCTGTTTTGCGGCGAAAACCTTTAGGGTCTGACTTAAGAAACGCTC
>JAUXWL010000038.1 GCA_030680155.1 Anaerolineales bacterium | reverse complement strand
GGGCTGGCTCACGGCAGGCGGTCTCCTTATCGCGATGGTCGTCAGTTTGCTGTTTGGCCGCCCGGGCGAGCCGGCCTCCATGCTGGGCGGCATGATCCGCTTTGACTGGCTGGGCTTCTTCTTCAAGATGATGTTCATGTTTGCAGGGGCGGCGACTGCGCTGCTTTTGATGGACCATGAACGGGCGGGGCGGCGCGGCGAGTCCTATCTCCTGCTGCTTGCTTCGCTTCTCGGTATGAACCTGATGGCTGTTTCCTCCGACCTGGTCATGCTCTACCTGGCGATTGAAACTGCGTCCATCCCGCTCTATATTCTCGCGGGCTTCCTGCTCAATGATGAGCGCTCGACGGAGGCTGGTTTCAAGTACCTGCTCTTCGGCACGGTAGCTTCGACCATCATGCTCTATGGTTTCAGCCTGATCTTCGGCTTCTCCGGTACAACCGACCTTTATGCGCTTGCCGCTATCTTTACCTCTGGCAGTATTTCATCCCCACTTGCATTTGGCGTGCTGGCTCTCATCACAGTGGGAATTGGCTTCAAGGCGGCGATTGTGCCCTTCCATTTCTGGGCGCCGGATGTGTATCAAGGTTCTCCCACCCCGATTGCGGGCTATCTCTCCACTGCTTCGAAAGCCGCTGGCTTTGCTGTGGTGGTGCGCCTGTTCTTCGTGTCGCTGCCGGACTTTGCCCCAACCTGGACGTTGATCTTTGCGGCGCTGGCGGCGATCACCATGACAGTGGGCAACCTGCTGGCGCTCCCGCAGACAAATATCAAACGCCTGCTGGCGTATTCGTCCATTGCCCATGCGGGGTACGCCCTGATCGGTGTGGTGGCTTTCACGCAGTTGGGTGCGGCGAGTGTGGTCTTTTATCTCGCGGCGTACATTGCCACGAACCTGCTCGCCTTCGGCCTGGTGATGGCGTTCAGCCGCGTTACAGGTCTTGAAGACATCGCGGATTATGCCGGCTTGAGCCGCCGTAACCCGTTCATGGCGTTGATGATGCTGGCGGCGTTCCTGTCGCTGGCGGGGATGCCCCCCTTCGGCGGTTTCGTGGCGAAGATATTTGTCTTTGCGGCGGGCGTACAGGCGAATTACATCTGGCTTGTGATCGTGGGTATCATCAACTCGATCATCGGTGTGTACTACTACTTGAACGTGTTGAAGTATGTGTACCTGTATCGTATGCCGAACGAAGATGAAGAACAGCATCCTGTGCCGTTGACTCGTCCGTATGTGATTGCGCTGGTTGTGTTAACGATTGGTGTGATCCTGGTCGGTACGGTCTTTGCCCCGTTCTTCGGCTGGTCTGATACGGGCGCGGTGATTTTGTTCTAGGAAATCTGACAACGGACGATGGACTGAAGTCAGCCCATCGTCCGTTGTTTTGGATGTAGTGTCAGTAGTTCACGAAAGCGCGTAATTGGCGGTCTCTACCGCCAGGTTTGAGCTACACCTGCCCTGGCGGGCGGCGCCAGGGGAGAGCGCACGCTACGCAGTACGCGAGGTTTTCGTGATCTACTGAGTGTAGGAAATGTTTGAGGAAACAGGAGCAGGTCGAGGTCCAGGGAAGAGGCGGGTGAGTGGGGGACGGGCATGTCGGGCAGGTGGGTCGGCTTGCGGCGTTGAAAATGACTTTTTGGCAGGAAATCCCCAAAAATGATTTCCGTTTGACGCCCTCAGACCTGTCAGTTATAATTCGTGCGCCATGACACAATCGGAACAGGATTTGAAGCGAAAAAATATGGTGCAGACCCTGCTGATCGTTGTGATCGGGCAGGTGGGTTGCCTGACCCTGGCTGTTATTTTGGCTTCGGTGTTTGGCGGCTTGTGGCTTGACAATGTGTTTGGCACAAAACCAGTGTTTACACTGGTCTTGTTATTTGCTGGAATCCCTCTCTCGGTATTCCTGATGCTGTCCATTTCGCGCAAGGCGCTGGCCCGGCTGAAGGAAAAATACGAAACCGAAGAGAAAAATACTTCTGCTTAGGAGGCGGGCTTGGAGACCCAAAAACGTACCCCTTGGCGGCGCTGGATTGTTCTAGTGCTGATGATTGCAGGCTTTATTCTTGGTGGCATTTTTGTCCCCATTTCGCCTGAGATCGTGGTTGCCGCCGAAAAAATCACTTTTGAGCCGCTGGTCGAGAACTTCCTCGGACTGGGGCCCTTGTATTTCGTGAATACGCTGCCTACATTGGCTGTGACGCTTGTCCTGCTGATCGTGCTGGCGTTTTTCACGAACCGCTCACTAAAGAAAAGCCAACAGACCGATCTTGTGCCGCGCGGTGTTGGTAATGTAATGGAAGCCATCCTTGAGATGCTGTATAACCTGACGGAGGGTTCGGCTGGGAAGTATGCAAAGATGATCTTCCCGTGGTTTGCGACCATCATGATCTACGTGTTGTTCGCGAACCTGCTTAAGCTGCTCCCCGGCTTCGAGTCGATCGGTGTGATGCATCACGTGGAGCCAGGTGAAGGACACGCGAAGGCTGCCTTGTTCGGTCATTGGTATATGTTGACCCCCGAGCATGGCGAGTATGTGCTGGCGCCGTTCTTCCGTGGTATTTCGGTGGATTTGAACTTCACTGTTTCGCTGGCCATCATCTCTGTGGTGATGATCCAGGTGGTCGGTTTCCGCGCGCAGGGACTTGGCTATTTGAGCAAGTTCTTCAATACCCGCCGCATGTTCAAGGTGCCGTTCTTTGGCGCCATGGACTTTTTGGTGGGCTTGCTGGAGTTGATCTCTGAAATCTCGAAGATCCTCTCGTTTGCCTTCCGTCTTTTCGGTAATATGTTCGCGGGCATCGTGTTGGTCGCCATTGTGGCAGGTTTGCTTGGCAAGATTTCGATCCTGCCTGCGATGATCATGATGTTCGAATTGTTTGTCGGTGTCATTCAGGCGTTCGTGTTCGGTATGTTGACCATGGTGTTTATGGCGCAAGCCACACAGGGTCACGGCGATGAACATGCTGAAGGCCATTAATCTCTTAAATTAATCAGGAAACCCCAAGGAGGCTTGTAACATGGAAGGTAATATTTTAGATGCGATGCGCTATGTGGGCGCAGGTCTGGCGATGATCGGCGCCGCAGGCGCCGGTGTTGGAATCGGTTTGAGTGTGCAGGGCGCGCTCGGCGGCATGGCTCGCAACCCCGATACGTATGGGAATCTGTTGACCAACATGATCCTTGGCATTGCGTTCTCTGAAGCCATCGCGATCTACTGTCTGGTCATCGCGTTCCTCATGCTCTTCAAAGTCGTGTAGTTCAGGAGCATAACCAATGGAAGCATTAGGTATTAATCTCGGTCTGCTCATCGTTCAGATCATTGCGTTCTTCATTGTGTTCCTCACATTGAACGCCTGGGTATACCAGCCCATGCTGAACATGATGGAGACCCGCAAACAGAAGATCGCGCAGGGTCTGGAAGATGCCCGCGTTGCGGCAGAAGCCCGCGCCAATGCGGAAAAAGAAGCTGCCAAGGCGCTTGCTGAAGCCCAGGCCGAAGCCAGTAAGGTCGTCCGCGAAGCCACGGAACGTGCCGAGCATGCCGGTAAGGATGTCCGCACTGCTGCGGAAGCCGAAGCCGCCAAGGCTCGCGAAGCCGCCCTCGCGGAAACCGAACTCGAACGCAATCGCATTCTCGGCGATCTGCGCGGACAGGTTGCCGCCCTCGCCATTGCCGCCGCCAATAAACTGGTGGGCGAAGCTCTCGACGAGAAGAAGCAGCGCGCTTTGATCGACGAGTTCTTCTCCGGCGTGAAGGCTGGCAAGGTGGTCGTGATGGAAGGCGAGCTCAAAGGCGATTCCGCCGAAGTGACCAGCGCGCTCCCGCTGACCAAGGACGAGGAAGCTGCCGTGAAGAAGAGCATCTCTGCGAAGGATTTCTCCTTCAAGGTGGATACTTCCATTCTCGGTGGACTGGTCGTCAAGGTCGGCGATAAGGTGCTCGATGGCTCCGTCGCTGGCAAGCTCGAAGGCTTGCGCCAGGTCATGAAGTAAGACACGGAAACGTGGATAAAAGGGTTTTGGTACAATAGCCAAGACCCTTTTTTGTTTTAAACTTCATTGAACGGAGATAAACAGATTTACATGCTGCTGAAAGATTTGTTCGTTAATTTCCCGCTTGCCATGCCCTCGAATATTCCTGATGCCGAGGTCACAGGCATTGCCATTGACAATCGTGTTGTGAAGCCCGGCGACCTGTTCGTTGCCATGCGCGGCGGTTCGGTGGATGGGCACGACTTTATTCAAACGGCGATTGATAATGGCGCTTCAGCGATTGTGGGGGATAGGGATTTGACAGGATTTTCCGTCCCGTATCTTCGCCTCGAAAACTCGCGTCACGCTCTGACCTGGCTGGCTGCTGCATTTTACGGTGAGCCTGCGCGGCGTCTGACGGTGATTGGCGTGACGGGCACAGACGGTAAAACCACGACCAGTAATTTGCTATATAAGATTCTGATTGCGGCTGGCATTAAGGCGGGGATGATCTCAACGGTCAATGCTGTCATCGGGGGGGAAGTGCTGGATACGGGCTTTCACGTCACCACGCCCGATGCGCATGATGTTCAACGCTATCTCGCGAAAATGGTGGATGCCGGGTTGACGCATGTCGTTTTGGAGACTACGTCACATGGGTGGTCGCAGCATCGTGTGGATGCGTGTGAGTTCGATATTGCGGTTGTCACCAATATCACACATGAACACATGGATGAGCACGGCAGTTATGAAAATTATCGTGCTGCGAAAGCAAGACTATTTTCCAGCCTTGAGTGGACGCGGGAAAAGCCGCCGGGCAATCCGCGTCTGGGGGTGATTAACTGTGATGACGTGAAGTCATTTTCTTTCCTGAATGACCATGTCACAGTAAACAAGATCAACTACGGGCTGGGGGAAGAGGCGAACGTCCGTGCGGTGGATGTCCAATACAGCCCGTCTGGTATCCATTTCACGGCGGTCTCCAGGGAGTTTCGTGTGGGCGTCTCCAGCAGTTTGGAGGGTGCGTACAACGTTTCGAATTGTCTCGCGGCGCTGACAGCGGCGGTTTATGGTTTGGACATTGATCCGCAGGTAGCCGCGCAGGGAATCTCTGCATTGGAGGGCATCCCTGGGCGCATGGAGCGGATCGATATGGGGCAGAACTTTACTGCCATGGTGGATTTCGCGCACACGCCGAATGCGTTGAAGGTGGCATTGGAGGCGGGCAGGATGATGACGAAGGGACGGGTGATTTCGGTGTTTGGCTCGGCGGGGCTTCGGGACAAGGAGAAGCGGCGTATGATGGCGGAGACCTCGGCAGAGTTGGCTGACCTGACAGTGCTGACTGCCGAAGACCCGCGCACGGAATCGTTGGATGGAATTTTGGAGGAAATGGCGGCAGGGGCGATCTCGAAAGGCGGGCGCGAGGGCGAGACGTTTTGGCGGGTGGCGGATCGCGGTGAGGCGATCAAATTTGCGCTGCGACTGGCGAGGGAAGGCGACATTGTACTTTCGTGCGGGAAGGGGCATGAGCAGTCGATGTGTTTCGGAAAGACCGAATTCCTGTGGGATGACCGCACGGCGATGCGTGCAGCATTGGCAGAGTTTTTGGTTGTGGAGGGCCCGCCGATGCCCTACCTGCCATCGCAAGATAAAAAGGAAGAGGAGTGGTTAAAAGGATGACAAATTGGATTCAGCCCGTTACTTTGCAGGGAGAATTTGTCCGTTTGGAGCCGATGGGGGAGGAGCATATTCCCGGGCTGACTGAGATTGGCGCAGGGCGCGATTTCTGGAACTTCATGCTGTACGGCGATATCAAGACCGAGTCCGATATGCGGAATTGGGTGCTGGATATTCTGGAACGCGGCAAAAAAGGAACGGACTTGCCTTTTGTGCCCATTCATCTTGAGTCTGGGCGGGTGGCGGGCGCGACCCGTTACCTGAACATCATGCCCAATGATCGGGGGCTGGAAATCGGCGGGACATGGTACGGGCTGGAGTTTCAACGCACAGCGGTTAATACCGAATGCAAGTATTTGTTATTGAAACATGCGTTTGAAGATTTGAAGTGTATCCGCGTGCAGTTGAAAACGGACTCGCTCAATGAACGTTCACAGAATGCCATTGAGCGCATCGGGGCGAAGAAAGAGGGGATACTTCGCAATCACATGATCCTGCCGGATGGGCGGATACGACATTCGGTCTTTTATTCCATTTTGGATTCGGAGTGGGCGGATGTAAAGAAGCGGCTGGAAGGAATGATTTAACATAAAAAGCGGACGAAGATTGCCTTCGCCCGCTTTGTTGTGTCGTATGGAATCCGACGGCTTGCCGTCGAAGTGAGAACGGGAGCATACCACTTTGTGGCACATAGCTCCCTGACTCCATAAAAAATACTTACGCTGCCGCCCCTTCAACACTCGCAGTTGGAGCGTTGCGCGTCAGCCAAAAGGCGAGGGCAAAGCCTGTGACGTACATCCAGATGGCGTACAAGCCGGGGACGATTGCCATCTCGTTGTTGTTGAGAATGGTCAACGCGACGGTGATGGCGACGGTGGAGTTTTGAATGCCCGTTTCGATGGCGATTGTCACGGTTTGCACCCGGTTGATACCCGCCAGTTTTGCGACAAAGAAACCGACTGTTAGTGCGGCGATATTTAGCGCAATGAAAGCCGGGGCAAAGCGCGGTCCGTCGTTGATGATTACGTCCCAGTTCTGGATCACAAGTGCGAGAATAACAAGGAACAGGAAGACGGTGGCAAAGATGCGGGTGAAGCGTTTGCTGTTTTCCGCAAATTCGGTCTTCCATTGGCGGATGCCCATGCCGATCAGCACAGGGACAATGGTCAGCGCGGCGACCTGGATCATGGTGCTTGCGACGGGAAAGTCAATATCCAGTGCGCCGCTGCCGTAGGCGGTGTAGG
Source organism: Anaerolineales bacterium (assembly GCA_030680155.1). GTDB lineage: Bacteria > Chloroflexota > Anaerolineae > Anaerolineales > Villigracilaceae > Villigracilis. The sequence continues at coordinate 1,074 of JAUXWL010000038.1, read as the reverse complement.
CAATGCCGAGCAAAAATGGAATTGTGAACCAGGCCAGCATGTTCGAGATGGCGGTCAGGGTGACGGAGAGGGCGCGATCCCCATCTGCGGCGTGGACGATGAGGTTGGAGGTTGCTCCGCCGGGGGCGGCAGCCAGCAGGACGATGCTGATGGCGTAGACCGGGGGAAGCGCGAATATCCCTGCAACGGCGAAACCAAGCAGGGGCAGCAATACTAACTGGCACAGCAGCCCGATCATCACTTGTTTGGGCTGGGTTGCCACCCGCTTGAAATCTGCAACGGTTAGGGTCATCCCCAATGTGACCATGATAATGATAATCGCCAGCGGAAGTACAACGTTCGAAAGTATGCTCTCTTGCATGGTTGCTCTCCTGAGTTTGGTTTATGGGGCTTTATCCAGATCCCGATGCAAGAAGAAACCCCGAATAGGGGATTAAGTGTCGGAATATTAAGGACAGGACTTATGCAGACCAATTATTTCCCTCCTAAAAAGAAAAAAGGCGGCATCACTTTGTGAAGTGACGCCGCCTTTTTGATATGCCTCTACATTTCGGTAATATCCACAAAATGCAGGTTGGGATTTTTCTCGGTGTAGTATTTGAGCAGGAAGGGCGTTTGGAAAAGCGCCGTCCACGCGTTACGTGAGTCGCGCGCGATGATGGCATCGGCGCGATTCGGCAGGGCTTCGATATCCTTATCTTCGCCTTGGATCCAGCGCAGGAGGGTGTGGGAGAGGCGTTCCAACTCGGTTGCCACATTGTATTCGGTTTGCAAACGGGCCTGCACCACCTCGAACTGCAATTGACCCACCACGGCAAGGATCGGCTCGCGCCTGAAGGCGTTGACGTTGTAGAGGATCTGCACCGCACCTTCGCTTTCCAGTTGCTGGAGTCCTTTGGCGAATTGCTTTTGCTTGCCCACGTCGAGGTTTCTCAGCAGGGCAAAATGCTCGGGTTGAAAGCGCGGAATCGGCGCGAATTGAAGCGGCTTGCCTGAGCAGAGCGTGTCACCGATTGCAAAGATCCCGTTGTTGGGAAGACCAAGCACATCACCGGGGAAGGCTTCATCGATGAT
>JAUXWL010000361.1 GCA_030680155.1 Anaerolineales bacterium | reverse complement strand
GCGCCCTGCGGGTTGTGTTTGAAGACCTTTTTGCAGTGGGGTCAGTTATACCCAGCGTGTGCATGCAAAACATGTCAGGCAATTTGCTCCCTGCGCCGTCCCCGGCGCAGGATTTCCCTCGCAAAACGCCGCCGAGGATGTATGCCCAGATATGGGTACGGCGGCTTGAGCGACTGCCGCTGACAACCTTTGCGTACACACAACCCAGCGCGGCAAGCCGGGGATGAAATTCTCTGTTAAAATTCAGGCATCCCTATGAATCACCTCTGGTCACCCTGGCGTATGACATACATCGAAAACCACAAAAAAGAAGCCGGCTGCGTGTTTTGCATCGCACAAGCCAAAGCGGACGATGCCGAGAACCTGATCGCCTTCCGCGCAAAATTATCCTACGTGATCCTCAACCGCTTCCCCTACACCAGCGGACATTTGATGGTCATTCCCTTCGCGCACGTTCCCAATCTCGAAGAACTGGATGCAGAAACCCGCGCAGAAATGATGGAACTGACCACGCGCTGCATGACGGTCCTGCGGGAACTTTACAAGCCGCATGGATTCAACATGGGCGCGAACATCGGTGAAGCGGCGGGGGCGGGCGTGCTGGGGCATGTCCATATTCACATCGTTCCGCGCTGGGCAGGAGATACCAACTTCATGTCCGCTGTCGGTGAGACGCGCGTATTGCCTGAGACATTGGAAGATACGTACAAGAGAGTGAAGAAAGCGTTTAGCGGTTAGCAATTAGCGTTTAGCGGTTAGCAGTTAGCAGTTAGCGGTTGGCAGTTGGCGAGTGGGGGCGATTTATTGATATGGAGATTCTATGCAGTCACACACAAGACAAACGATCATTTTTATCGGCATTCTATTTATATCCATCCTTGCTGCGTGCGGCGCAGAAGATAATACTTTCACCCCAACGGAAATACCCATCACAGCCACTGCCACGGCAGAGCCAACACCAACAGCCACGCCGCTGGTTCCGCCAAGTTTCAATCCTCTCACAGGACTGCCCGTCGAAGATCCGTCGCTGCTAGACCTGCCCGCGCTGCTTATTTCGATCTCGCATTTCCCTGTCAACGCGCGTCCGCAGGCGGGCTTATCCTTTGCGCCGTGGGTCTTTGAAATTTACATCACTGAAGGCGCAACGCGTTTTCTCTCCACGTTTTACGGCCAGTTCCCTGAACCCGAAAACACCATCCACGGAGATTGCCCCGTGCGCAGGGAACCGTTCAAGCAAACATCCAGCATGATCGGCAATCGTGTTTGGAGGGATGCCAATGGCAACAACATGCAAGAGGACTGGGAGCGCGGTGTCGGCGGTGTGTGCGTCTATCTCTATGACGAAAACGGCACACTCCACCAGCAAACCTCCACAGACAGCAACGGGTACTACGGCTTCAATGTCGAAGCGGGCAGGTATGTTCTCGTTTTCCAAAAACCTGCGTGGATGGAGTTCGTGCAGAAAAATGTCGGGGACGAGCATCAGGATAGCGACGCCGACCCAGCCACAGGTCAGACAGAAGCGTTTGACGTTAACTCCTCGCTGCCTAACGTGGACGCGGGCCTGGTCCTGTCTCCCAATCCTTTTCCCACATCCGAACTGCCCCCCGCCAAAGTAGGACCGATTCGTTCGGGGCGTTTGATCTACGCCGACATCGCCGCCTTCTTCCCCGACTCGTGCCTGATCTATGCGTTTGCGTCGCCCGAAGTGTTGGAGGAACTGCCGAAATGTTTTTTTGTGAACCATGATATTCAGGGCGGGGGGTATATGCTGGAAACCAGCGAGATGCGGCGGCTCGCGCGTGAAAGCAAAAACGGCGCGGTGGATTACTCCAGCAATGTCTTTGATGCCGCGCCGCCCGCAGGCGGCGTGGATGCTTCACGCCTGCATGTGTATATCGCCTATCTCAACCAGTCGGCCTGGGTGTATGACGCCGCTTCCGAAAGTTACTGGCGCTACGTGGACAACGCCGATTTTGACACGGCTGGAATCGTGCATCCCGAAACCGACCGCCTGACGGACCGCCAACTGCAATTCGAAAATGTGATCGTGCTGTTCACCGGGCATGATGTGATCTCCCCCACCAATCTTGATATCCATCTCGAAGAGAATAAAACAGGCTACGCGCTTTTATTCCGCGATGGACAGATGTATGATATTTTTTGGAGCACACAACTCAGCGATGAAGAAAAACAAACCGGACAGCGCACGCCGATCAAGTTCGTCAACGCGGACGATAAAACCCTCATGCGCCTCAAACCTGGGCGCACATGGATTTTGGTCGTCACACCGGATACACCCGTCACCGAAATAATCGCGGGCGAGTGGTTGTTGGATTTCGCCCAGCCAGCAGGGGCCAAGTGAGGTTGCAGGTTGAGAACGGGCTGTTATTGATTTCTCAAAAAATCAGCCATTTCAGAAAAACGGGTTTTCAGATGCTCCACCACCGCAGGGTGAAAATCGCCCGCATCAATCGCGCGGGTCATGCACCACAGCCACTGGTCACGTTCACGCTCGGCGATAACGAAAGGCAGGTGGCGCATCCGCAATTTAGGATGTCCAAATTTCTGAATGTACAACGGCGGTCCGCCTGACCAGCCTGTGAGGAACATGAACAATTTCTCGCGTGAACCCTTCAAACTGGCGGCATGCAGCGCGCGGACATCCTGCGCTTCGGGCGCGGAATCCATAAAGTCGTAAAATCGGTCAACGAGGGTGCGCACGCCCGTCTCGCCGCCGAGCAAATCATAGAGGGATGGGGTTTCGGTCATGGGCGGAATTTTACCGTATCAAACATATATAGAATGCCCGCGCTGGGTATAATAGCCACATCACCCACAGGAGAACCAAATGAGCAAAGAAAATGAAGCAGTCATTTTGAGCGCCGCCCGCACACCGGTTGGGAAATTCCAGGGCGCGTTGAGCAGTATCCCTGCCACGAAACTGGGCGCGGTGGCCGTCAAAGCGGCGGTGGAGCGCGCAGGAATCAACCCAGCCGAAATCGAGGAAGTTTTTATGGGGAACGTCGTCCAGGCTGGGAACGGACAAGCCCCGGCGCGTCAATCTGGACTTTTTGGCGGGGTGCCGGCTACGGTGAGCGCCACCACGCTGAACAAGGTCTGCGGGTCTGGCTTGAAGGCGGCAATGATGTCGGCGCAAGCCATCCGCGCCGGTGACGGCGACCTGTTCATCGCAGGCGGATTCGAGTCGATGAGCCGCGCGCCGTATCTGGTCAACGGGCGCATGGGCGAGTTGAAATTCGGCAACACGCAAATGACCGATGCCCTGCTCAACGACGGTTTGTGGGATCCGTTCGAGAATTGGGGCATGGGCAACGCCGCCGAGTTCATCGCCGACGAATATGAAGTCACCCGCGAGGCCATGGATAAGTTCGCATACGAGAGTCATCAAAAGGCGGTCGCCGCACAGGAAGCGGGCAAGTTCAAGGACGAGATCGTGCCCGTGGAAGTCCCCGGAAGGAAGGGACAGGTCACAGTCGTGGAGCAGGATGAAGGTCCAAGAAAAGAGACGACGCTGGAAGCGTTATCCAAACTGAAGCCTGTCTTCAAATCCGATGGCAAGGTGACGGCGGGCAACGCGTCGTCCATGAACGATGGCGCGGCGGCGGTGGTGGTGGCGTCACGCGCGTATGCGGAGAAGAACAGCCTCAAGCCGCTTGCTCGCATTGTTGGCTACGCGCAGGCGGCAGTTGAACCGAAATATTTATTCGCCGCACCCGCGTATGCCATGCCGAAGCTGCTCAAGAAAATCGGCTGGACTTTGGCAGATGTGGACTTGATCGAGTTGAACGAAGCCTTCGCCGCGCAAGTGCTGGCGGACGGTTACGCGCTCGCGGATGATGGCTGGGATTGGAGCAAGGTCAACGTGAACGGCGGCGCGATTGCGCTCGGTCACCCACTCGGGGCAAGCGGCGCGCGCGTGCTAACGACATTGATCTACGCCTTGAAAGACCGCGGACTGAAACGTGGCATTGCATCTTTGTGTCTCGGCGGCGGCGAAGCAGTGGCAATGGCGATTGAGTTGGAGTAACGATATTTGATACTCGATATTCGATGAATGAATATCGAGTATTGTTTTAGATATACCCGGTGGTCGAGTAGCCGCGAACGACAGTGAGCGGCGTATCGAGATCACCGCTTTAAAGCATAGCGCGGCTGACCGCAGCCATAGCCGTTTTCGCGGTTGTAATAGATTCTGGCTCTCCCGTTTTTAACGGGAAAACCACCGTCAACTAAAAAATCTGCCGCGAATTACGCGAATTCGCACGAATTTTCAAGCCAATCCGCGAAAATTCGCGTAATTCGCGGCAAAGGTTTTGCTGTTTGAAATTCAATCCCGCCAGAAACGGGAGAACCTAGATTCTCAAGTGAATGTCACGAAGGATTATGATGGTAAATGGAATTGCATCATCAACGATAGAGCGCCATGAATAAACGAAACCTTCAAACGATTGGCGCTTTAGTGGTCGGCGCCAGCTTAATGATCGGAATGGTCGTCATCAGCCGTGTGTCCCAAGCTGTAAGCGCCGTTACGCCTATTACGAATAATACAACAACGATACCAACCGCCGCGAAGCCGCCAACGGAGCAAGCGACGTCCACCGCGAAGAACAGTGTGCTGCTTACTGCAAATGTCACAGGGACATACATCATCAACCAGAGCGGGACAACATCGGACCCTGTTGTGATCGATGGAAACGGCTTTACGGTCCAATGTATAAAAGTGACGGGCAGTTATGTCACGGTCAGGAATTTTTTCGTGGAAAATTGCAATTCCCATGCCATTCTGGTATTGGGAAATAATGTCAACGTGGAAAATAATACCGTCCGTTACAACATTACCGAAAACGGGAAGGTAAACTGCGGGACATTAAACGGTGGTTGGGGAAGCGGGATCAAGGCGGAAAAAGGTTCTCATGGAGTGACCATCCAGGGGAATACCGTGTATGAAAATTGCGGAGAGGGCATTGCAGCCACAATGTCTTACAATGTGATCATAGAGAACAATACAGTCTGGGATAATTTTTCCGTCGGAATCTATGTAGACAATTCCTATAACGTGACAGTTCGAAACAACGAAATTTATTGCACCGGTATCTACTTAAGGGCAGGCAGGCGGCCCATCGGCATTGCATTCGGAGAAGAATTGTACAAAGACTGGGGATCCCAAAGGCATGATAACAGCGCCATTAACAACCACATCAACGGATGCGATATGGGGATCGTATCATGGGATTCCGATACGCCGGACGGCAGGGAAATCCGCTTGTTGATCGAAGGCAACCGCATCTTTAACACGATTGGGCGTTCCATTGAATTGAACACGGTGAACGAAGATGTGCTTATCAGGGATAACGTCTCTGATAGGCCTGTTTACGTGCGCAAGCCGGAAGGTGTGACTTTGATAGGGAATATCGAACAATAACCCCTTCCCCATCAGCAACCGCCTCATCATAACGTCAAAATCTGGTCTGGTAGTCGTTTGGTCAAATAGTCGGGTGGTCAAATAGTCTAAACCAAAAATCGGTGGAGGAAATATGAAGATCGAAAAATTTGAGGATATTCGGGCGTGGGTGTGCAAGCAAACCATGTCAGGTGACTTGCTCCCTGCGCCGTCCCCGGCGCAGGATTTCCCTCGCAAAACGCCGCCGAGGATGTATGCCCAGATATGGGTACGGCGGCTTGAGCGACTGCCGCTGACAACCTTTGCTTGCACACGGGCGTGGCAGCAGGCGCGCGAGTTGACCAATCTGGTTTACGATTTAACTGAACAGGAGAAGTTCAAAAAAGATTTTAGGCTGCGGGACCAAATTCAAGGCGCATCTGGTTCGATTATGCACAACATCGCGGAAGGCTTTGACGACGGTTCTGATATTGAGTTCATTCGCTTTCTAAAATATGCAAGGCGTTCTGCCAGTGAAGTACAATCCGAGATATATCTGGCATTTGACCGAAAGTATGTAAGTGATGACGATTTCAAAAAGGTCTACGACACGGCAACAACAACGAAAAAATCCATCAACGCCTTCATCGCTTATTTGCGCAAATCCAAACACTAGACCATTCACTACAAGACAACCCGACCACTTGACCACTCGACTATTTGACCACTTGACTACCCGACCACAAGACTAGGAGACTATATGGACATCAAACAAATTTTCGTCATCGGCGCAGGGACGATGGGCAACGGCATCGCGCAGGTTGCGGCGACATCGGGCTGCCAAGTCACCTGCATGGACGTGCAGCCTGCCGCACTCGAAAAAGCCAAAGCGACCATCGCCAAATCCACGACGAAGCTGTTGGAGAAGGGCACGCTCACAGCGGAGCAAAAGGCATCGGCGGATGCAATTCAATTCGTGACGAATATGGACACGATGCAAGACGCTGACCTCGTCATCGAAGCCGCGACGGAAAACCCCGAATTGAAATTCAAGATATTCAAAGACATGGACGCCAACGCCCGCGCAGGCGTGATATTGGCAAGCAATACCTCGTCCATTTCCATCACCAAGATCGCTGCTGTGACCAGTCGCCCAGACAAGGTCATCGGGATGCATTTCATGAATCCCGTGCCGTTGATGAAGCTGGTCGAAGTCATCCGCGGACTGGGCGCCTCCGACGAAACTACAAAAACCATCGTGGACTTGTGCAAGGTCATGGGCAAGGAACCCGTTGAAGCCAATGACTCGCCCGGCTTTATCTCGAACCGCATCCTATGCCCGATGATTAATGAAGCGGTCTTCGCCTTGCAGGAAAATGTCGGCACCCCCGAAGCGATTGACCAGGTGATGAAGCTCGGCATGAATCATCCCATGGGACCGCTCACGCTGGCGGATTTGATCGGCTTGGATGTGGTCTTGTTCGTGATGGAAGTGCTACAGCGAGATTTAGGCGAAGACAAATACCGTCCTGCATATCTGCTGCGCAAGATGGTGGATGCAGGCTATTTGGGACGCAAGACGGGACGCGGGTTTTATACGTATTAGCGTTTGGCGGTTGGCTGTTAGCTAGCAGCCAACCGCTAAATGCCAAAAGCTACTTGCTACAAACTCCCCGCAACCCCATCCGCGCGTGGATCGCTCCCACCGCACAGCACACCGAATTCATCACGCAGAATCACCTGTCCCCTGCCGAACGCGGCGCGGTTGTACCCGCCCAACTCATACAACGGATGCCCCATCTTGTGCAGAGCATCAACCGTTTCTTTGGGCATGCCTTCTTCAATCGCAACCTTGCCGCCTGCTTCATCCACATCAATGCAGAAGCGCGGCAGGTCTAAAGCGGATTGCGGGTCAAGCCCCGCGTCCTTCAACGCGGACAAGACTTGCACATGTCCCTGCGGCTGCATGAATCCGCCCATTACGCCGTAGGAAGCGTAGAGTGTTTCTCCCTCACCCCCAACCCCTCTCCCAGAATCGGGAGAGGGGGGTCTTGTCACCATTGCGGGGATGATGGTGTGATACGGTCTCTTTCCAGGCGCGAGCACATTCGGGTGATTCGGGTCAAGGCTGAAATTATGTCCGCGATTTTGCAGGGTGAAGCCCCAGCCCTGCGGCACAATGCCCGTGCCAAAGCCCATGTAATTGCTATTGATGAACGAACACGCATTGCCCATCCCATCCACCACACTCAAATACACCGTGGAC
>JAUXWL010000035.1 GCA_030680155.1 Anaerolineales bacterium | reverse complement strand
ATCCCGCCGTGCGATTCTGGACACAGTGAAAGACCTGAACAAGCAGGGCATGACCGTCCTCTACACCACGCATTACATGGAGGAAGCTGAGGAACTCTCGCACCGTGTCGGCATCATTGACCACGGCGAGTTGATCGCGCTCGGCACGCAGAAGGAACTTACCAAACAGGTGGGCCGAACCGAAACCCTGATGCTGCACATCGGTGAAAACGAAGACCCGGAAGCCCTGGTCGCGGCATTGAAAGATATCAATGGCGTGCTGGAAGTCAATGCCATTGACCATGAAATTTCGGTCATCACCCCCTCTGCCAAGGATGTGCTTGCGCCCGTGGTGACCAAAGCCAATGAGCGCGGAATCAAAATCCATTCGATTGACATCCGCGAGCCGAATTTGGAAGCGGTGTTTTTGCACCTTACAGGAAGAGCATTAAGAGATTAGAGAATGGGGAATGGAGATTAGTGCTGGCAGAATTGCCAATCTCTAATCATCTACTCTCTACTCTCTACCCTCTATTCTCTGGAGAAAACCATGCTCAAACTATTCATCATCGGCATCAAAGACCTGAAGATCGCCTTCCGTGACCGCGCGGCGTTAATCCTCATGCTCGTCGCGCCGTTCCTGCTCACGCTGGGCATGGGGCTGGTCACCGGGCGATTCAGCGGAAGTTCCAACACGGGAATTTCCGATATCCCCGTCATCATCGTCAATTTGGATCAGGAACAATTGGGGAACGCGCTCGAAGAAGTCTTCACAGGCGGGGAACTTGCTGAATTGGTAGAACCAACTCTCAGCGAAGATTCCGAAGCGGCTCGCAGCGCCATAGACGAAGATACCGCCGCGGCGGCGATCATCATCCCCGCAGGATTCACGCGCAGCGTCATCCCGCAGCAGGGGGAATTCGACACCGAGGCGGAAGCCTTGCAAATCGAAGTGTATGCCAACCCTGCGCGCCCGACGAGTGCGGGCATTGTCAAATCGATTGTGGATGAATTCATCAGCCGCATTGAAGAGGGACGCATCAGCGGGCAGACTTCGATCTTTCAGATGATCCTCAGCGGGCGCATCACGCCGCAACAGGGTGAGCAGGCGGGCATGGAGATGTCGGAGCAGTTGGAGGACAGCCCCGCGAATGAAACCCTTGCGATCAAACTCAACACCGATACAAACGCCGTGGAAGCAGTGCAGTTCGACGTGCTGGCGTATCTCGCGCCCGGCATGGCGTTGATGTTCCTGATGTTCACCGTCAGTTACGGCGGGCGTTCCATCCTTGCGGAAAAAGCGCAAGGCACACTGCCGCGCCTGCTGGTCTCGCCCACCAACTCCGCGCAAATTTTAGGCGGCAAGGTCTTCGGCATTTACCTGACGGGCGTGGCGCAAATGCTGATCTTGATCGGCGCAACCACCCTGCTCTTTCAATTGAAATGGGGCGACGCGTTTGGTGTACTGGTATTGGTGCTTGCCGCTGTGTTCGGCGCGTCGGGTTGGGGCATGTTCATCACCGCGCTGGCGCGCACACCCGCGCAGGTTGGCAGCGTTGGCTCGGCGGTCATGTTGATCTTCGGCATTCTCGGCGGAAGTTTCATCAGCCTGGAAATGATGCCGCCCGCCGTGCAGATGGTCAGCAAGATCACGCCCAACGCCTGGGCATTGGATGGATTTACGACTCTCGCCCTCGGCGGGACGCTCACGCATCTTTCCACGCCGATCACTGCCCTGCTGACGATGGGCATGATCCTGTTTGGAATAGCGGTGGTGTTGTTTGGGAAAAAGAATTTAGTGCAAAAATAACGACCCTCACCCCCTGCCCCTCTCCCTTGAAGGGAGAGGGGGGAGTTCACTTATGAAAAAATTATTTGCCATTGCATGGAAGGACGCGATCATCCGCTTTGCGAGTTCGTCGGAGTTGCTGTTCTTCATTATCCTGCCGATTATTTTCACCTTCCTGCTCGCGGGCGGGACTCCTTCGGGAAACGAAGATAACCGCATTCGCCTCGTGGTTGTGGATCAAGCGGATACGTCCATTTCGCGGGAAATTTTCGCAGAGTTGGAAAAGTCCACCGCGGTGCGACCCGAATACTTCCCGTTGGAAGAAGCGGAAGAGATGTTCGACGCCCGCCGCGCTTCGTCGCTGTTGATTATCCCCGCAGGCTTGGACATTGCATCCATCCAAAACGGCACGGCGGAATTGGATTTTCGCAAGCAGCCAAATAACCTCAATGCCACCGTCGCAGAACGCGCTGTGCAGACCGCGATTCGGCGCGTGAGCAGTGCCATCGGCGCGGCAAACATGGCATTGGATGAAGCGAGGACGCGCGGAACGTTCGAGTCATCCGCAGCGGAGCAAGCCTATTTCAACGACGCGCTCTCGCTCGCGCAAAATCTGCAAGCGGATGCGCCCGAGCGTGTGACCGTGATCGAGGGCAGCACGCCCGACTCGGTGGAGTATGATCCGCGCGCCAATTCTTCGGCGGGACAACTCATCACCTGGGTGTTCATTCCGCTGTTCGGCATCTCCGCGCTGTTCGCCTACGAACGCCAGCAGGGAACCCTGCGCCGCATCCTGACCACGCCGACGAGCAAAGCCACCTACCTGCTGGGGACAATCTCAGGTCAGGTTTTCATGGCGCTGGTGCAGATGTCGCTGTTGGTTTTATTTGGTATTCTTGTGATGGGACTTGGCTGGGGACGTGACCTGCTCGCACTCTTCGTCATTTTGCTATGCGCAGCATTGGCGGCGGGAGCCATCGGCACGGCCATGGGAACCTTCGTCAAAACCGAAGGTCAGGCCGGCGGGCTGAGCATTATGGCGGGCATGGTGATGGCATTGCTGGGCGGCTGTTGGTATCCGCTGGAGTTGTTCCCTGCCGTGGTGCAAAACATCGTGAAAATCCTCCCCACCACCTGGGCAATGCAGGGGCTACTGGACTTGGTTCTCCGCAACGGCGGCTTAGTGGAAATTCTGCCCGAAGCGGGTGTTTTGCTCGGCTTTGCGGCGGTGTTTTTTGGGGTGGGGGTGATGCGGTTTCGGTATGAGTGAAAAGTAAAAAGTGAGGAGTAATATGCAAAAGGCGGAAGGCAGTCATCATCTGCCTTCCGCCTTTTGCATTCTGCTTACTGAGTCTTCTCTAAATAATCACTATACGCGCCTTGATACTCCTTCAAACCCTTGTCTTCGATTACCAGCAGGCGTTCCACCATCCACGGATTTTGCTACTCTTCATTAGTCGGGCTCGGAGTGTCTGATTGAACTTAAAATCGATTAAATATGAGTTGGCAAATAGATTGTGACAGCAGGTCCTTTACAGCTCTGTATAAAGTCCACACTATTTATTCAGTAGAGCCGAAACAGGCTCCCGCATAAACATTAGTTCGTACTGGTGAAGGCAAGTTAGGGGATAAGCAAAACTTGCCCGACAAATAACGCACAATCCGCTGAGAGATTATTGATTTGAATAATGCTTGGGACAGAAACCCCATAATCAATTGCAATGCCTTCACATGTGTCGCCCTCCTGGACAATATATTCGTAAGGGCCGGATGGAGTTTCGGTTGGTATGCTTGTAGCGGTAGACATAATTGAGTGTAATGGGATTGGAGTGAGCGTTGGTCCAGCTGTATCGGAGGAATTCAATTTCGCACTTATGGGGGCATCCTCTAAAGAGACTATAGCCAAAGCTTCTCCCGATGAATTAGTACAAATCATAGTCCCACTATGAGTGCCGCGGAAAGTGACATTGCTCTCAAACTTTCCCTTGATAGTGTTTACACCTTCTCTGGCTGTCTCGCCAAAAGTATATTGAACCGTTCCATCTGATTCAACTGGAATGACATCAGCCATGAAGACGCAACCGCTGCTTCCATCGCCAAAACCTATTTCTATTTTGAAATTGTGTATCTGCCCATCGGCTCCGATTTCAAAAGAGATAGCTCTCCCTTCCCAATGGCCAACACTAGGTTCTGATTGTGGAGTTGCAGTTGGCGGGACAGGTGTGAGTGTTGGAGCAGGGGTAGATAGTGCCCCACAAGCAGAAAGAACAAAACTTGCAAACAAAACAAGGCTTATCAAACTTAGATGCTTTTTCATTTCATCTTCCGCAGTTTTTTTACAAGTGTACGCTTTTTATGAAGATATTATCGCCATTGTCTATTGCGTTTTCCCTTTCAGGATTCATTTCTTGAATTCTGGAACTGTATTCCAAAAAACACTATTTCACCTAGCCACCCCTTTCAGGATTTTGTTACCCTATTGTGAACGATCCCAGCCACTATAAGTACAATAAGCCAAGTTACACAAATGCTTGAGAGCGCAGCCGACCGTGCCTCGAGAAAGCCCATCTCATTCCCCGTGATGCTCCCGCCACGGACCTCCATCTTTTTGACCGGGTTGTTCTCATATTCCATGTAGAGCAACCCTATTGCAATAACCAATACAACCAGAGAGAGCAAGAGTATACTTTTCATTTTATCTCCTCAAAGATTGGTGGTTAAATTTATCTATCGAGAAGTTTCCCTGACAAAGGTGGAAAAAGCGACCATATTCGCTTCTCGAATCATTGCGTCCGTTAAATTTATTATAGACAGATTTTACAAATATTCAAGTGTCAATTTTCACAAATTGGACATCAGGCGTCTCGTTTGAAACATTCCATCACAAAAACAGCAGAAATTCCACGCTTTGTTTTCTGCCTTCTGCAATTGGTTACTGATAACCGGTCACTGTACACCCTATATCATCTCCAAATAATCGCTATACCCGCCCTGATACTCCTTCAATCCCTGATCTTCGATCACCAGCAGACGCTCCACCGTTCGATCTAGAAAATAGCGGTCGTGGGAGATGATCAGCGCTGTGCCGAGGAAGTCTTCGAGCGCGTTTTCCAACACTTCGGCGGAGGCGATGTCGAGGTTGTTGGTGGGTTCGTCCAGCAGGAGGAAGTTCGCGCCAGAGAGCACGACCAGCGCAAGTTGCAATCTGCTGCGTTCGCCGCCTGAGAGTTCACCTATCTTCTGTGAAACCTGCTTGTAGGTGAAGAGATAACGCAGCAAAAATGCCGTCGCTCTGGATTCGCTCATCTCGCCCGCATAGCGGACAGCGTCCAGCACGGTTTGGTTGAAATCAAGCGTCTCATGCTCCTGCGCATAATGCCCAATGGACACGCTGGGTCCAATTTTGATCTCGCCCGTGTCGGGCATTTCGTGACCAAGAATCATCCGCAGCAACACGGACTTCCCAGCGCCGTTCGCACCAATCAGCCCGACTCGCTCACCGTGCCAGATGGTCTCATTGAGATTCGAGAAGACCACCTTCTCGCTAAACGACTTCGAGATATTTGCCAGTTCCAGCACCTTGTTCGAACCGCGCCAGCCATTTAATTGCAGTTCCATGCGCCTGCGGTCAGTGACAGGCTTTTCGACTTTTTCCATTTTATCCAGCCGTTTTTGCATGGACTTGGACTTCCGCGCAAGGTCTTCGTTGTCATACACCTTGCCCCAAATCGCCAGGCGTTTGATCGCGGCTTCAAGTCGTCTGATCGTATGTTGCTGCGCGCGAAACATTTCCTCCTGCCGCGCCAGGCGCATTTCCTTGTCGTTAATATAGGATGTGTAATCGCCCTCAAAGACGGTCATCCTGCCGTCTTCCAATTCGGCGATGTGCGTGACGACGGCGTCTAAAAGATAACGGTCATGCGAGATGATGACCACCGTCCCGTCATACTCACGGATGAGTTTTTCGAGATATATTTTCCCTGGCAAATCAAGATGATTATCTGGCTCATCCAACAGCAAAACATCGGGCTTGACGAGCAGCAGCCGCGCCAACCCGACCAGTTTCTTCTGCCCGCCGCTTAACACGGAGAGGGGCTTGGTCAGTTCACTTTGAGCGAGTCCCAGCCCGAGCAGGAGATCGCGCACGCGCGCGGGATACGAGTCGCCGCCGAGGGAGAAGTATTCGTCAATGAGTTGATGCTGACGCTCAAGCATGCGCTGTAATTTTTTCTCATCACCATAAACTTCAGGGTCGCCCAGACTTTTTTCGACATGCTCCAATTCGGCATGGACTTCTGCCACGCGCGGGTTGCCCTGCAGCGCGGAGTCGAGCGCCGTCAGTGTAAGGTCAAGCTCGGGTTGTTGAGGCAGGTATCCCGTAGAGACGAGGCGGGCGCGGGTGATGCCACCGCCTAACTCAGGGGCATGTTCGCCTTCGATCAACTTGAACAGCGAGGACTTCCCCGCGCCATTCGCACCGATGAGACCGATCTTTTGTCCGCGTTGAATTTCCCAATTGAGATTTTCGAAGATGCGTTTTGCGCCGAGGACGAGGGTGATGTTGGAGAGTTGAATTTGGATCATGGTTAAGACCTTTTTGGAGTCAGGGAGCTTGCTCCCGAAATTTCGCCAGCAAGCTGGCTGACTCCATAATTTTTGTTAAACAAAAATGCCGCAGGGCAACCTGCGGCATGTGAAAGTTAAGGCAACGTTCAGCACACAGGCGCGATTCCAGAAGGCTCGTTGTTGATGAAACCACGAACACCGATGATGAGCGCCGATTTGCCTGTTTGGAATTTGTAGATCACGACCGGGATTATACCTGATATTCGTTATTGAGCAATTCGTCGATATGGTCGAGCACCTTGGGATTGCGCGCGCCGCCATAGAGGATTTGCGCCGCGATTTCCTTATCGAGCTTTTCACTTGCGCCAAGGTCACTGGTGAGCAAATACAGAAGTTTCTGGTCACATTTATTGAGCAACGCTTCGGCAGTGGTCACATCTTCAGGCAGCCACATCTTGCGGTTCCAGATGCGTTCACTTGCATCGGTATCAAACTCGAAACAAAAGGTGTGAAAGAGTTGATGCGTGGTGTCCATCACCAATTGCGCTTCGATCTTCGGCGTGGCATTCGAGAAGAATACCTGCGCAAATTCGCGCAGCTGATTGAAGTTGAAATCGGGATTGGCCTTCACGATCTCGAAAATCTTATAAATGATCAGCGGACGGTGCGGGGTGGGCGTCATCCGAATTTTGTGGGATGTGAGGATGTTCAAATACCGTTCCAGCCGTTTTTCGGGCGGGATGGGCGCCGGCGCACTCGTTGAAGGACGCGCTGCCGCTTCAGTTTTCTTCGGCGCGGGCTGCTGTTTTTGAGCAGGCTGACCGCCGCCATTCTGATTAACCTTCTTCACCTTGCTGACGCCCTGCCACTTGTCGTAAAAAACAAATTTATCACAGGCATTGACGAGATAATCTGCCGTAGTGCCGCTGACTCCCAAACCGATGACGGTCTTGCCCTGCGCGCGCAGGCGGTGTACCAACTCGGTAAAATCGCCATCCCCCGATACAAGCAGGACATGCGTGAACGAGTCCTTACCGTTGTAGAACAATTCCATCACATCCAGCACAATGCGGATGTCCGCCGCATTCTTGCCGCGTTTGCTGTTGACATGCACCAGCTCCACGCCGAGGCTAAGCAACTGGCGCTGCCTGCTGGCGGCTTCCGCCCAATCGGCGTAGGCGCGGCGTACAACCACCCGCCCCACTTGTGAGGCATAGTTGAAAATACGGTGCCAATCCACATCGGCAGTCTTGCCGAAGGCTTCCGTCACGCTTATTTCGATGTTGTCATAATCGATGAAAATCGCTACCTGTGAATCCTGTCCCATTCAAAAACTCCAAATTTTTTCAAAGTATAGCATAGGCGCAAAATTCTGTGGCAAAATAGGGTCATGCCCATTCCACTGACAACCTTGAGCCAATCTTCCCTGCAAGATTACAACGACTGCCCGCGCAGGTTCGAACTGCGCTATCTCCAGCAACTGTCGTATCCCGCCATCGAAACCGAACCCGCGCTCGAAAATGAAAAACACCAAAAAGAGGGCGAGTTCTTTCACCGCCTTGTCCAGCAGTATTTTGTCGGCGTCCCTGCAGAGCAGGTGGCGAAACTGGCCAACACTGCAAATCTTGAAAGATGGTGGGAGAATTTTATCAACGCCAAAGACCTCCGAGGTCTGCGAGACCTCGGAGGTCTTAAAACTGAAGTCACCCTTTCCGCGCCGCTGGGCAAATATCGGCTGGTGGCGAAATACGACCTCATCGCCATTGATAACGAAAAGATTTATATCTATGATTGGAAAACGTATCGCAAGCGTCCAAAAAACGAGTGGCTGGCCATCCGCTGGCAGACGCGGGTATATCGCGCCCTGCTCGTCCATGCGGGCGCGCATCTCAACGGCGGCACACCCATCCGCCCCGAGCAGATCGAGATGCGTTACTGGTTCGCAGATTTCCCAAACGACCCAGCGATATTCCCTTATCAACGCGATCAATTCAAACGGGACTGGGATGCGCTGACGAGACTCTCCGAAGAGATCACATCCGCTTCAACCTACCCGAAAACTGAGGATGTCACCCGCTGCAGTTATTGCCCTTATAGATCATACTGCAACCGCGGCATCCGTGCAGGGGACGCGCTGGATGCCGAACTCGAAACCGAAGCCGAAGAATTATTCGATCTCAATTTTGAACAGGTTGGGGAGATCGAGTTTTAAGCCCTGCCCTCACCCCTTCCCCTCTCCCAAAATGGGAGAGGGATATTTTTTCACTACCAGGCCAGCGCACATGCGCGATAGTTTTCAGCAAGCAGTAATATCACCCGCAAGCAGACTCGCCGTCGGCATGGTGGTGATCAAACCAGCCGTCAGCGTGATGGAAGCCTGTGCGTTCAAAAATCCTGGCGCAGAAGCCACAATGGTGTAGTTACCGCCAGACATTGGCAGGGCAAACGTCCCATCGGGAACCATGACCGAAAAACGGTCAAACCATGTCGCTTATTCGTTATCGTTCCTCTTCAAAATTCGAATCAACACAAAGATACCGATCAGGATAAAAGCGCCGATGATGGCCAGCACAAGGATCATTTCGGGGGAAAGGGACGAATCAGACTCCGCCGTCAGTGGGAGCGGCGTCCCAAGCAGGGGCAAATCCTGTGAAGTACCCCGCTCCCCGCTGATGGTCAACGGGATGATCTTTTTTTCCACAGTGACCCCCTCAAGCGGAGCCGCAAACCCCGCCTCATTCTTCACCGCAAGCGCCGCGCTCTCAAGCGTCAGGTTGGTCTGGCAGGCTCCCAGGGTCTCAAAGCGTACTTCCGCGGGAATACCGTTCACAGTTTGGGTCGCTGTGCTTGCAAAGGTTGCATCCACCAGTCCGTTCGATTGGGGCAGCAACAGACCGTTCATATCAGCAATCGGGCTGGCCGCATTCAGTGGACGGAAGCAGTCCGGGTCATTGCCGATCTGGATGGTAAAGCCCTGAATCGGCATACTGGAAACAGCCTGGACTGTAACGATAAGCGTCTCTCCCGTTTTGAAGCTTTCCGTGCTGGCAGTGATCCAGATACTTTCCGGCGTTTGCGCCTGCACGGGGACGGTTAGAAACAGGCAGAGGGTTGCGATGAGAAGCGTCGCAATTCGTTTCATTGAACATTCTCCTTGATGTGAACAAATAGTGTAGGAAGAAAATAACGGCGATACGCCGGGTTTGCATTTATGTAATTTCTCTACTTTGACAATGTCACATTTCAAAACCTTTACTACAAAGTCCACACGCGTGCCTGCTGCACGGTGCAGGCAAAGGGACACAAAGGAGAGCAAAAGGCTAAACGCGAAAGTTTCGTGTGCATGCAAAGGTTGTCAGCGGCAGTTGCTCAAGCCGCCGTACCCATATCTGGGCATACATCCCCGGCGGCGGCTTGCGAGGGAAACCTGCGCCGGGGACGGCGCAGGGAGCAAATTGCCTGACATGTTTTGCATGCACACAAAGTTTCCTTCGTGTTACTTCGTACCCTTTGTGGGTTGGTACTTTGGTTTCAGTCTTAATCTGACATTGTCGAACTACATTCTATAATCTCAAGCGGGACATGCGCATTACAGCAGGGTTGCGGCGATATTGCAGGATAGTTGCGATATTACCGGGATTAAACAAACAGGATGGAGACTCAGCATCGACGCTAAGCCTCCATCCTGTTTATTTATTATTCACTTCTCTACCGTACATTTTCCTCGCAAAGAAACCCTAAAGGTCTTTTCGGCGAATCGAGAATCTGCGAAGGAAAAGGAGACCTTTAGGGTTTGCGTGTACGGTAGAGAATTATTCACTAAACCCCCGCCTCATTTTGGACCTGTTACTTAATCTGCACCCCAAAATGATTCGCCACTGGTCTCTCCCGCCCGGGGATGTAGCTGTCGATGGGCGAATTCAACACAATCGCTTCACCGTTCTCCCCCGCCATCACCAGCGTGGACGAGCCGCCGCCATCCAACGCCATTGCGAAATGCGCCCCCAGGTCTTTGAGCAATTCCGCCAATTCCTGAAATGTAGCGCCTGTCGAGTAAAACGGCTGACGTCCATCCACCACTACCAGATACACATACCGCCCGTTCCTGTTCACCCCAATCGCTGTGCGCGGATGGATATCGGAATCATCCAAGTCCGCTACGATCTCACCGCCCAGGATCAACATGCGATCTCCCGAGATCGCATGGAAGATATTGCCAGGGCGTCGGTTGAAAGTCAATTCATTCCTGCGGCTGATATACAAGGTTGGTTCCGGCTTTTCATTCTGCAATCCGTCTGCGTAAACATCCCCGCGAAACGCGGAAAATCCATTCGGCGTGACAAGGTCCCCCGCGCGCGGATAATAATCCACCGGACTGCGTGACCACCAGGGAAAGAATCCGTCTCCATTGATGGCAATTTGCAGCTCAAAATCTTCCAGAAATTCGGATGTGGTTCGCGCTGCTACAGTACCGCCATCAGCAGGAGGCGTGACCATGAATTCGATCTTCCCTGCTTTTCTATCGATCACAATCACATGCGCAATCATCGTATGCGGCAAATAACGGATGATACGACGATACATCACGCCTTCGTAAAGCTCTTGTTTCACTGGCACAGGCGCAGGTCGCCCAGGCGTGAATAAAAAATAAACCCCAGCTAACAGTAGAACACCTGCAGGGAAAAGCCAAATCCAGCAGAATTTTCTTCTCATATTCATACTGGAATGCTACCAATGTAAGATGAATGGAAAATAAACAGGCTCTCTGAGAGCAGCCATGACGAACCTCCAAATGTGGCGCGACATTAATGTCGCGCCACCAAATACAGCCAGCGCTGGATCCAAATCACGGCAAATCCCAATTAACCTGAATAATACAGTTTATTCCCGACAACGAAGAAGGGCAGCCAAAAAGGCTGCCCCTACGATAATTTCTTTTTGATCGACGCATACCGCGAGACGAAATGCACCCACCAGGGGGATAACTTCGTTTTGACCTGCGCCTGCCTGATGACCTTTCGCATCTCTTCCGGACCTTCAAACTGGTCCAACACCAGGACAGATTTCCCCACCTCGAACACAGCATGGGCATCCGAGCCAACTGTCCCTGCGAGGTTGTGCCGCCGGGCAAACAACTCCGCCCGATGGTTGAAGCGCGGATCCATGCAGCGTGAGTTGAACACCTCGATCGCATCCACATGCGGAATGATCTCCAGCAAATCCGCCTCCCTCCACCCGCCCTTGCGATGCGTATCATAGGGATGAGACACGCTAATAAACGCCCCCTGCCCCTTCAAACGACGAATGGTCTCTTCGGGTGACAACCCCGCTGGAATCTCCTCCTGCACGAACGCCGCCAGAATCTCCCCTTTCGTCGTCATGATCTCCTCACCAACAATGACCAACTCCGGATCCAGTTTTTGAGCCGCGAGCGCACCCTGGATTGAATTGTGGTCGGTAATGACGAGCCTATCCAAGCCCCGCTTCCTCGCCGCACGAATTAAGTCCTCCGGGCGGGCCAGCGAGTCTTTTGAAGCAAGGGTATGGCAGTGAAATTCAAGGGTGAGTTTAGGATTCATGGGGTTTCAAAACAGCAAGCGCCATGCCTCTAATGCGAAAGTCCTTTTGAAATGTCAGGTGTTCTTTAAGGCTTTCATTTCGAGATTCGGGTTCAAGAATGTGCTTGCCGTTTCTAAGATAATATCTCTTCAATGTTGCTTCATGGTCGATATTCTCGATCTCTGCAACCACAATGGAACCGCTTTCCGCAGCATCCTGCTTTGCCACCAACACATAATCACCATTTTCGATGTTCACGGGCTGCGCATTATTCATACTTTCCCCTTTTACTTTCAAAAAGTAATGTTCTCTTCCCTGCACAAGATTAACCTCTGTTCCGCCGCCAAGGTTATACGCGTCGTGAAATACGCCTTCGATCTCAAATCCATCAATACGCGCCCTGTCATCGGATATATCCATCATATTCGCAGGCGACCCGGCGGGAATACTGCCAAAGATCGGGAACAGCCGCACACTTGCCCGCTGTAATGACGCCGAGGCCCTTTTTGCAGGGCGAGAAGCGGCAGCCGTACGCGCGGGAAAAGGCGGAGGCGGCGGATTGTTTTCCAAACTGGCGGCTCGAATTGCGTCCCCCATATCTTTCTTGATATCTTCGCATTTTTCCGCGAAGGTTTGATCAAAACTGGAACTGGACGCCAATTCGTTCATGATATGGTAACTTTTTTCCCAGTTTACAAGCGCCTCTTCAAGATGGGACTGGGACTGCCATTGAATACAGCCATACACCCAACAAGTCACCGCCTTATGAATAGAGCGGCCCTGAAAACTGCTTACTGTCATTTCAAGGAGCGATAAAGCCTCCGGAGTATCTCCCATCTTATAAGCAACAATGGCGCACTCAAGGTGGATCTCTGCCTGCTCATAAAGGAAACTATCTCCCCCGCCAAAATCATTCCTCATTCCATGAATATTGGATCCAAGTTTTTTTAACCGTTCGAGTAAATTCCAGGTTTCCTCTTTTTGATCATTCTCTGCCGCGGTTTTCATGCGATCCACATAGATTCTTGTGGATTCTCTTAAATAATATTGCCCCTGTTTCGTATTCCGCAGCCAGGTTAGCCAATTTAAATAGGCATAACCGATCCACCGATCACAATTCTTTTTTACGATATCCATGCTCATGTTCAAGCTCCCTTACCATCCTTGTATTCGTGCGCCGCGCTCATCGACTCCAATATTTGAGCTGTCCGTGCCAGTACAATGTTCCAAAGGTTCTTGGCCGTTTTGGATTTATCCTGTTTTCCGCCTGCGTCAATTTCCTGTAATGCCTGCGCAATACTACGAAGCAAAACTGCCTGCGATTCTGCGCGTCCACGCTCGCGGCTGGAAGTTTTCTCCGCCTCGCCCTGCGCCTGGAGCGTTCTCATCACGCCCGATTGTTTAGCCAGCCAAACGGACAATCTTTTTTCATCAATCTCTTTGGACACCGGCACAAGCTGCCCAACATTGATCCAAAGCAGTCTCGCGCCAGCCGACTTTATTTTCTCCTGATTTTCAGGTTGACTGAATTTATTGTGTAACTCGTACATCGGGTGGGTTTCGCGTGCGCCCGGCGAAAGCAAGTCGTCCAGGTCATATTCTGAGACGTGACTGGTAATAATCCCTTTAATAGCCCGTTCCACTGCTGTTGTCCATGCTCCCACCGTGCCGGCAGCGGAGACATTCCTGTTATACACAAGATCGGAGACAGCTTTCCTCGAAAATGGATAAGGGTTTTGTAAGGTGCGGATGGCTGCCTCCTGCTTTGTCGGGTTAATGCAAAAACGAAATTCCACTCCTGAGATTTTCACGTCAATCCCATCCCGGGTTGTAACTGATATATCGTCAAGATTTTCATAATACTCCCCTAAAGCGATCACATCCTTGATGATCTCGCCCCGTTTCAGTTGATGCTCACCCGCGCCAATGATGCGGGATGGCGCGGTCAAGGTCTCCAAAACCACGGCGCTCCCTGGCGCCACGTTCAATATACCGGGCCCGCCGATACGATCCAGTACATGCATTTCTCCGGGCTTGATCTCCTTTTTCCCGTTGGATATTTTTAATTTCGGATACCAAAATGAAAACAAAGAGGCAAACAGATAAAACAGCGCTTTTGAAAAACCATTAAATTCATATATATCCTGAAGATACAAAGCAGCGCTTATCACAACTCCAACAAAAAGAACAATTGGAACAAGCGCATACGCAATCGCCCATCTAATGTCATTCTCCAGATACCACCCAGCCAGGGCCGAAAAAAGAACGAAGTTCCCAAATAGGAAGAGACGGAATTTACCATTATCTTCAGACAGGAACGAAACAAGAATATCTTCAATCCTTTTTTTCATTTTTCCCATCCTGTAGTCTCTCGTCCCCTTCATTATTATTATTCAAATCTTTACGATCCACCAAAAGCCACCGATGCAGGCTGTCGAGCATGTCAATGATCTCCCGTGGCGTCATTTCATTTTTCCCCTTCGGGCTTACAGCAACCGCTTCAAGCGCCTGAAATACCCGCAGCGCCAGCGCCTCATCTGTGTGCGAACTCTGAAATATGTTTGAAAGCAAATGCGTCATTTCTTGTTGGACTTGCGCTCGTGTTCGGTTTTGGATACGCACCGCCTCGAGGTTATGTTCCGCATTGATGAACTCAACTTCCTTATCCCAGCGCGCCTTCCAGTTTTCAAGCATCCGCTTTTTAATATTTGGGCTGATTGGTTGAATATTGGCAATACCAGAGGATTTAACCACCACGCCAAGGCTGCGCAGGGAATTAAAATTATGATGTATCAGGGTAATGGCAGGGTATTTAATAACCTGCTTCATCGGCAGGGTCTCTCCTACTCGAAACGGCATCCTGTCCTTCTTCTCAAAATACTGAAAAAGCACCACCCCTTTTAGTTTCATTTTCCTGCCAAACGACTCTCTCATTTTTTTAAGCGCGTCCGCATTTTGTTGCGCCGCGCCGGGCAAGTCATTCCTAGCCGATTTTGTATCGCCCAAAAGATCCTCATACGGAATCGTGAGGAGTTCCTTGCGAAATAAATCCGTTGCAACCTCCAGAGGGACTTCGCGCCACGAAATGCTTTGTGTTGTGGAAATAGACTGCGCCTCTGAAGAGGCAGCGCTGAAAACCCGATCGCGATAAAACTTGAATGGTGTATTTAATGCCGACAAGCTCTCTTCAGGCGAGGAGTAATTCCCGGCGGAGTGCTGGGCAAATCCTTCGAGTGACGAAGCGTCTTGCTCGTCAAGTTCGAAGATATTCCGTACCGTCATTACACCCTCTGACGGAGATTCGTCAATATCAAGCCACTGAATTTTATTGCCCGCATAACCGACGTTGACTGTATCCGCATCCGCGCTCAGGCTAAATGTGACAGAGACATTGGCGGAGATTTGAATTCCATTACGCGTATAGGCAATCACCGGGGCGCTGCGCGATTGCGGGCGAAGGTCAATGGCGCTGAATATTTGCTGTCCCTGCCCCAGAAAGGTCAGCCCGGGTCCTTTTACATCGACAAACGGTTCGCGTTTTTTTTCTCTACCAAGCCAATGATATTCCTTATTGACAACGTGATCTTCATCTTCAAACCCATCGGCAATATTCCACGATTTGGTATTTTTCTGCTGGGAGAGAGCCACGGCGCTGCTCAAATCGACAAGCGCCACCCCGCCGCTCGCATCCTCCGATTCGTCCTGACCTTCGATAATACATCCTTCCTTGACAAAAACCGCCAAACCATGTTGTCCAAAAAGGAAATTCCACAAACTTTTATTCGCCTTCCGCCGTTCCTCCATATTTCGTACAGGCAGGACAAACTGCGCCAGAATAAATACCGAAAAAAACAGGGTAAACACATAGAGAAACAATAAATATATTGGCGATAGAATCGACTCCCATGAAAAAAGATAAGGTAACGACTCACTTCTCAAGAGAAGTTGGACTTGATACGCTTCGCTGAATACCTGAAAACCTACTTTGGAAAACCCGTCCCAAAACACATAGAAACTATAAAAAGCAGGGGGGGCTTTCTTCCAAAAAATAAAAATCAGAAGGAACAAAGCACACGCCCAGAACACCTTATATGAAACGGGCTTGGAGGATTTTCCTTTCCCACTCATGGCAGTCCACCCTCGCGCAACCCTGCCAATCCGTCAACAATATCAATGACATAGCCTTCGGATGGATCAACGTTATACCCCGAAAAAGCAGATCTGATAAAGTAGACCAATTCTTGATCTCGCAGAAAACTTTCGTCCAATGGAATTTTCTTTTTCTGGGAATCAGATGCCTTTGCTGTATCAGCAGATTCGTGCTGGAAGAAATTATCCAACATTCCTCGAATGTGTTCATGGGATGCAGACGACAAGCGTTGATAGAAATCGGGCCAGGTATGGTATAGCATCGAGAGCGCCATCACGATCTCCGGGGAAACTCCGCGTGCTGTATAGCTGCCTCTGTAAAAATCGGAAAACTTTCTGGCGCTCTTTATCAATCTTCGTGGAACAAGCACTTTGGGAATCTGAGGAACCTTCGCCGGGTCGATCTGATAGTGCGAACCTTCACCAACCGCACAGCGAAGCAACTCCTCGATGCCTTTTTGGTCTGTGAACGGAGAAAGAGAGAGATGATATTGTTCGGGAATGATCTTGTCCAAATAACTGTACCCATCCACCCCTGTGCCTTCATATCGCTTATTGATATATCTCGCCACAACGTCTGAATCCATTGCAAAGAGCCAGATCAAATCTTTGGCGCTAAAAAACACCTTGACCGATTCGAGCAGTTTAATCACATTTTCCGGCGAACAGCGGTCAAGGTTATCCACACAGATGATGATGCGGGTTGCCCCTCTTTTCTCCATCGCAAGGTCTATGACTTTTTGAAAGGCTTTTTCCGTCTCCTTGATCTCATCAGACTGCCGCTCCCATCTCTCAAGCACTTCAATATAAGAATGGGTTTCATCCTTTTCAGAAAGTTTATCGTAGGTCTCCATAATTTTTAGAGGACCAACAGCGCCAACAGAACACAGTAATCCATCCGCTACAGTCAAAACTGTGGTTACAAGCGCACGTTTTGCAATAATCTTCCATACATCGGGCAGATCCACATTGCCGGTCAATTTTCTTAATTCCACAATAATCGGGATCAACAGCCCATCACTTGATTCGTACTTCCAAGCGTCAATCTCCAAAATAGGCATCCTGGCTGGATTCGTTTGTTTGTTGCGATTGCTTAGTATATTGATCAAACTAGTCTTGCCCGTCCCCCACCCACCATAAATACCGATAACCCCTGGGCAGTCATCCTCACTCAGGCGCTTTAAGATACGCGTTGCCAGAATGCGCCTGTTTAGAATATCCCTTTTCTCAATATCTTCTATTGCAGATGTAATTGGCTCATGAATATTGCTGCTTTTTTGACCAGCCCGAATATTATTGTTCATAAAACGCCTCCCAAATTACTTCATAAAAAATATTATACTTCTATCATATTTAATGTCAAGAAATTATGTAATCAATCAGCAATTCCAAATCTAAAATTGTGTAGAAGGCAAAGATGCCAAACCTTAACGCAAAGACGCAACGCCGCAAGGCTTTTTTAGGATTGCCCCTGCGCCAGATGGTACTCTTGCTGATTCCGTCGAGGAAAGGCCAAAACCTTAGCGTCTTGGCGGCTTTGCGTTGAGATTGTTAGATTCAGATTTGGAATTGCTGGTAATCAATAAAGGTTATGTTTGTCCATATTTGTGACCGCGCTGGGTATATAACCCCATCCCCCATAAGGGAGTGCTCAAAGTTTGTTTTTAGAATTTGGATTTGGCGGGCTTGGCAAAAACTCCCGTAGCGCGGACTTTAGTCCGCAATGCCAAGGCAGACTAAAGTCTGCGCTACGATTTTTCGGATACGTCCGCAGTCTGCTTCAACGGACTTTTAATCCCCCCCATAACTCAGATTGCCAGATTTTCTGATTCTGCTTTAGAATCACCCTCAGAATGCGAAAACTCTTTGGCGGATTCGGCTCCTTTTTACAGACTCCCTATGGTGTTGTCATTATTGTGGCGGCGGTCTGGCATGGGATATTGTGGGGGCTGAAGATTCCCTTTAATTTGATCGTCAGCATCGTGCTTGTCGTCATGGATTTTGCGATTGCCTACTACCTGCTGGATAGGCTGATCTATTTCTTCTCGCAGTTCGTCCTCCCCATCCAAAACCAGAAGGACAGGCAGGAAATCTATTCGCGGGTGAAGATCTTCGAATTCGGTCAGCGCGGACCGACCCTCTTCGTCAAAAATGGAGAGGTGATCATGCACGAGGGAGAAGCCGGCAAGCGCGGACCCGGCGTGCTCGTGCTCGATACCGCCAGCGCCCTCGTACTGCGGACAGACACGGAGATCAAGGGCGCGGTGGGCCCGGGCATCAAGTTCACGAAGGGGAACGAATATGTTGCAGGGAGTGTCGATCTGCGGGCGCAGTGGCAGTTCATCGGTCCATTGCGAAGCGAACAGCCTTTCCTTAATCCCGTGCCGATCTCAAATCCAAAATCCTACAATGAACTGCATTCCCGCCGTCAGCAGACATCCGGAATGACGCGCGACGGATTTGAAGTCTCTCCCACCATTAGCATTAAGTACAGTATCAAACGCCCCGAGAAAAAAACGCCGACCGAAAGCGGCGTGATCTCGCATTACGGCTTCGACCAGCGGGCTGTGCGGAATGCCATTACGCGTGAGGTGATTCAGCTTGGCACATCGGAAAATAGCAAAACCCGTCTCGAATGGAATAAACTTCCCGAACATCTGGTTGTGAATATCTGGCGCGAGTACATTCGAAAATTCAAACTTGAAGATCTGTTTTCAGGCGAAGGCAAAAGCGGACTTCAAATCATTGAAGAAATGATCAACAAGCGCGTCAAGCAGGAGAATGTGGAGGGGCTGGATGATACGGGCGGAAAGACGGGCGAATGGCTGGACAGCCTTGAGTTCAGGCAGTTACAAGCGCGCGGGCTCGAGATCATGGAAGTTCGGATTCATAACGTGCTTTTCGACCCCGCCACCGAAGAACAGATCACCAATCAATGGAACGCGGAATGGATGAAGATCGCAAAGAAGGAAGAGAAGCTGCTCAACGAAAAAGAAGCGTTGATCGAAACTGCCGCTCGCAATGAAGCCATTAAGAACTTTGCGCGCACTGCCACTCAAAAATTCGATAATCCAATTGCGCCAGCCACAGACCCATTCACCACCCTGCAGGATTTGATCCTGCCGCTGCGCGAGACCATCCTCACTGAAAGCCACGCCAACCGCGAAATGGAATTGGAACTCAAAAAACTGGAAGAGGTCTGGAAGTGGCTGCTGGTCAACAAGTTCGATTTCCGCCAGGGACAGGGGCAGGAAAACTCATGAAGCCGCCCATCCAGCGCGACGAACTCGCGTCCCTGACCTACGGCTTGACCGAAGAAAGTGTGGAATTTAGAAACCGCTGGCGGCTCATCGTCGGCGGGGCGGTCTGGCTGGTACTGAGCGGGCTGACGATGGTCCTGACCATCTTTTCAGCCGAACAAAATATGCACCGCGCGGTCATCATCGTGTTAAGCTTTCTAAAATACATCCCGCTGATGCTGGTCGTGTACAGTCTTGCCAGGCAAAGAGCCGCACATTATCTGGATGATATTTTTGAATTACACAATGAAGACCTCGCCGCGGATTTTATCGAAGAGGTTGCTTTCGGATATGGACATGAACATATCACCATCAACGATGGCAAAATATCTGAAATGGACGAGCATTCCCCCATCATCCTCATCGGTGGGCCGGGGCAAATTCAGGTAAATCTTGGCAGCGCCGCCCTGCTCGAAAAACTGAACGGGGAACCTGAGATCATTTACGCCCGCCGCAAGCCCTGGGAACTCGGCAGGTTCGAACGCATCCGCGAGATCGGCAAACATGACAAGGTCGGCAAGCGCGAGTATGCCGTCATCAACCTGCGTGACCAATTCGTCAACGGACTCTCGGTTAGAGCCCGCACCAAAGACGGCATCCCCATTGAAGCGCTGGATATCAAAGTCCTGTTCAGCATCCTGCGCAACAGACCGCACAAACACAAAAAAAGCAGCCTGCCCGAAAACGACCCGTACCCGTTCGAGGAGCAAGCCCTGCACGCCCTAGTCTATAACCAGACCATCATCACACCGCCGCCCTCCACGCCTTCAGGTGTGTCCTTCCCATGGGATACCACCGTCATTCCGCTGATAACCACCGAGTTGGAAAAACTCATCACATCGCGCACCTTGAGCGAACTGCTTGCCAGCATCAGCCAGAAGGAAGTGGATGCCCTCACTGCAAACGAGGATACGGTCGCGCAGATGCGCGTGGAAATGACAGGTGGTCAGACCATCGCGAACGGGACAAAAGAAGCCCGCCCGCCGAACTTCGAATCGCGCACCAGGATCACCGCGCAGTTCCTGGGTGACGAATTCCGCGAAAAGGCCGCATCCCTTGGCGTCGCCATCGAATGGATAGACATCGGCACCTGGCATCTGCCTTCCAATACCATCACCGAAAAACTCAAGGAAGCCTGGAAACTCACCCGCGAAGTTGTCAGCCGGCGCGGCGCAGTGGAACGCTCTGCGAAAACGCATCAAATGGAGAAGATCGTCGAACTGGTCAACAATGTCGTCATTGAAAATTACGAACGCAGCGCATCGCTCGGCAAGTATGCCTCCGTCATAGACCAGGAAGAACTCAGAAACTTCATAGACAATAACCCCAATGTCAAACTGGGCAGCGAATTTCTCAAGCAGTTCAAACAACAATACCCCGGCGGCAAGGATGAAAAGAAAACCGCCACAAGGATATTAAACGCCTTCCGCAGGGAACTCTTCGCCGCGCGCTACCTGATCGAAAAGGAAAATAAACCCGACCTCGAACTGCGGGAAGACCTTGCAAAAATAGACAAAGCCCTGCGCGACATTGCCCAACTCACATCCCACTTCGTTTAGGAAACAATGAAACATCCCAACTTCAAACTCGCCCCCGAAATCATACGCGCGCTCGACATGAGCGCGCCCGTCGTTGCCCTCGAATCCACCGTCATCACGCACGGACTTCCCCGCCCGCTAAATTTAGAACTTGCGCGGAAGATGGAAAAACAAGTCCGTGACGCTGGCGCGATTCCCGCCACGATTGCCCTGCTGGATGGAAAGATCCGCATCGGACTCTCCGACCAGGAATTGGTTCGGCTTTCTGAATCAGACTCCACGCTGCCCACAGGGGGCTTTGCCAAAGTGAGTCACCGCGACTTCGCCGCCGCCATCGTCAAAAAAGCGGACGGCGGCACCACGGTCGCAGGGACAATGTACGCGGCCAACATGGCAGGCATCAAAGTCTTTGCCACGGGCGGCATCGGCGGAGTCCACAAAGAATCCGCCTTCGATATTTCAACCGATCTGCGCTCGCTGGCGGAAATCCCCACCATTGTCATCTGTGCGGGCGCCAAAGCCATTCTCGACCTGCCCGCCACGCTGGAATATCTCGAAACCATGGGCGTGCCCGTCATCGGCTACAAAACGGATGAATTCCCTGCTTTCTACTCCCGCGAAAGCGGACTTGATGTCAGTGCCCGCCTCGACTCTCCCACAGAGATCGCGGACTTCGCCAAAGTACATTGGAACCTTGGCATGAGAAGCGGCATCCTCGTCACGAATCCAATTCCAGAAACAGAAGCAATCTCAAAGTCCGAGATGGAACCGATGATTGCCCAGGCGTCCGCTGAAGCCATCGCGCAGGGCATCCATGGGCAAAAGTTGACTCCCTTCCTACTAAGCCGTATCAGCGAATTGACCAGGGGCAAATCCCTCAAAGCCAATCTGTCCCTGCTGTTGAACAACGCCCGCCTCGCGGCAGAGATCGCGAAGGAAATGAGTGTGAGAAAGAATGAGTGGGCGATTTAGCGATTAGCGATTAGCGATTAGCGATTAGAAAACCCCTTGCGACATTTTAGGTCGCAAGGGGTTTTCTTTACTTCTCACTTCTTACTTCTCACTTCTTACTTCTCACTTCTCACTTCTTACTTCTCACTTCTTACTTCTCACTTCCCCAACAACTCCATCACCAGACTCTCCGGAACCTGCACGGCGACCACCTCGCCTTTCACTGTAATCACCCCATTCACCATTATCCATTCCTCAATAACAACCTTGCGCCCTTTTACTTCCTTTACCCTCGCGCGGATTTCGAGAGTCGGTCCCATCGGCGTGGGCTTGAGATAATCCACATGCAGCGAAGCAGTCAGATAACGCAGCGGCGGCTCGCTATCCATGGCGCGGTTTTCAGCGCGATAGCCCGCCGCGGCGGCTGTCCCCGTGCCGTGACAATCAATCAACGAGGCCAGCAAGCCGCCATACACATACCCCGGAATGGCCGTGTGCTGCGGCTGCGGCTGAAAGTGACAAACGGACTCATCCCCGTCCCAATAACTTTTGATCTGGTGTCCCAGTTCGTTCATCGTGCCGCAGCCGTAGCAATGGGCAAAGTATTCGGGATAGTAATCTTGAAAAGCTTTTTCGGTCATAAAGATTCCTTTTGATTTACGAACTCATGGTACGCTTCGTCCCGAAGGCTTGATGTTCAAATCGGCTTGCCATACGAGAACCTTCGGGACGTTCTGCGCAAGGCAAGTTACGCATCACGCTTCACGAATCACGGGGTCGGCGTCCAGGTGGCTGTCGCTGTGGGCGTAACCAGGCTTTCCAGCACAACGAATCGCCCCACAACTTTCCACTCGTAGCCCATGAATATCTGCACCTCATACTGCCCTGCCTGCCAGCCATTCACCGGACTGGAACATTCGGTATAGCCGCTGATGCCGCCGGTGCCCCACTCCTCGCGCCACGGCTCGGTCTCATAGCACACCAGTTGACCGTTGCGAAGCCAGAGCGCCGTCCATTGCACGCCGGCCAGGGTGTTGTTGTAATCGAACCCGCCATACATCGTCTCGATGGGCAGTTCAAACACGGTCTTCGGGCTGACGGCTTCACCATCCCTTAACTCGGTGGAGAACTGAATGGCGGTGAACACCGCATCAGGATTGGGCGTCACAGGACCTGCAAACAGCATCTCGATTGCACTGGGCAAAAATGGCGTGGTGGTTGGCGAAGGGGTGTCGGAAACCAGCGGCGTCAACGTCAGCGTGGGTGGTTCGGTGATGGTCGGTGTCAGGGTGATGGTGGGCGTCAACGTGATCGTGGGCGTCAGGGATGGGGTTGGAGACGGCGGAAAAACCTGATACACCATCGGCTCGCCATAAAACGGAAGCCAATAAGCGAAGGCCAGCAAAAACAACGCGAAAAAAAATAACCGCCACGCGTTGGCATTGTAGCGTTTCCGCAAACTATAAAATGAAAGTTTACGCGCCGTCTGCATGGATTTGATCGCCGCCCGTACCGCAAAATACGCGCCTATGGCAGCGAATAAAGCCACAACGAGAATGCCTGCGCGAATATCCATGCGGCGATTATAGCATGTGGAAAAGTATCCAAGTCCGATATGGGAACGGCTGTACCGCAACAACTTGTCCCCGTAGGGGATTCATGTTGCGTTGCAAATGCTGCCCGCAAGATAACAGCAATTCCAAATCTAAAATTGTGTAGAAGGCAAAGATGCCAAACCTTAACGCAAAGACGCAACGCCGCAAGGCTTTTTTAGGATTGCCCCTGCGCCAGATGGCACTCTTGCCGATTCCGTCGGGGAAAGGTCAAAATCTTAGCGTCTTGGCGGCTTTGCGTTGAGATTGTTAGATTCAGATTTGGAATTGCCCGCAAGATAAATCTTGCGGTACAAAATTTATGATTTTGTGTTAAAACTTGCACCATGGCAAAAGAAATCGTACTCCTCAAACTGGGCGGATCGCTCATCACCGACAAAGACACACCCTACACCCCAAGATGGGATAAACTGGCAAATCTGGCGCTGGAAATCAACACGGCTCTGGACTCAAACCCAAACCTGCTCCTGATTCTGGGACATGGCTCCGGCTCGTTCGGACACGTCGCCGCGAAACAGCACGGCACGCGCGAAGGCGTGAAGACCCGCGAACAGTGGCTGGGATTCACC
>JAUXWL010000033.1 GCA_030680155.1 Anaerolineales bacterium | reverse complement strand
TTCCCGCGATCAACGTGTAAATGAGAATGCGCCAGATGGGTTTCATGTTTACATCAGCAGGAACATAAGAGACTGTTTCTCAACTCGTAGGCAAAGACCCTAAAGGTTTCCCACGGTTACGAAAACGCCGTTTTGTGGGCGCTTTTTTGCAAATGATGGTTCTGTTTTGCGGCGAAAACCTTTAGGGTCTGACTTAAGAAACGCTCTCTAAGAACTCCCAACGCGCCGGGGCAGATCAAGAGCCCAACCCCGATCAACCCCACGGGCGTCCACGTCGCGGTCGTTGCAGGCATGGACATCCTGTCCCGTGGCTCTCTTGACGATACCGCGCAGGGACATGAGCTCTCGATTAAATCGTCCGCTAGAAATCGTCCGTCTTGACACGGAGCGGCATCATCATAAAGACAACGTCGCGCGTGTCGCCGTCGGGGAACAGAAAGTAATCATCGAGCGTCGCCTGGGATTTGAACCCCAGCGCTTCGAAGGCTTTGACGACCCTGGTCTGTTCGGCGATCACTTCGGCTTGCAGGATGCTGAGTCCCTGCTTGCGCGCCAGTTCGATGAGCGCCTTGATCATCTTCATGCCCAGCCCGCGCTTGCGAAAGTCTTTGGCAAGGAACAGGCGCACTTCGGCAACGTGACGATGTGGACCGTCGCCAAAATGGAGCGAGGCGCTGCCTACGGCATGGTCTTTGACAAGCGCAAGGATGGGCAGGATCTTGTCGTAGTCCAGGCTCTGGCACCATTCATGGATGAGGGACGAATCTTTTACGTAATGACGGAAATAACGCATATCGTCTTCACTGACGGCGGAATAGAACTCTTGCAGGCATTTCTCGTCGTCCGCAGTCATGGGACGCAACAGCACATAAGCGCCATCCTTGAGAGTGACCATCTCACGGAAATTTTTTAGTTGTTCAGGAAGCATGTTCCCTCCGATGTAAAGTTCCAGGTTTCAAGTGTCATGTCTGCGGCTTCCTTTGGCGGGGACACAGCCACAGAGGTTTGACGATGTCGGCGCTGGTCTTCAAGCGGGCGCCAGGTCGGGTGTTTCTTCGGGTTTCTCAAATCCCTTCGGCATCAGCCCTGCCTCGCTGACGATGCGCGGCACCACGTCCTCCCAGCCGACGGGCATGATGTGCAGACCGTGGATGCCCTGCCCGCGCAGTCCTCTGATCTTCCCGATGATCTCCAGCGCGATCTTCAGGCCTTCCTCCTGCGCGCCTTCAGGTCCGCCTTTTTCCTGCGCGTCGTCCATGCGTTTGATGATCGCGTCGGGGACGTACACACCCGGCACCTGGGTCATGTAGTGCGTCATCCTGGCGCTCTTGAGCGGTGTGATGCCGATCATGATGAAGACCTTGTCGAGGATATCCCGTTTGGCGATCTCGTTCAGCCAGATTTCCATGCGCTCCACGTCGTAGACCAGGTTGGTCTGGAAGAATTGCGCGCCCGCGTTGACCTTCTTCTGTTCGCGCAGCGCCTGGAACTTCGGGTCGGAGGCGAACGGGGAGGCAGCCGCGCCCAAAAAGAACTTTGGCGGGAATTTGAGCGGTCTGCCATCGAGATAGTGACCTTCATCGCGCATACGGCGTAATATCCAGATCATCTGGATGGCGTCGAGATCGTTGATGTCCATGCGCCCGCGCGGTTGTGGGGCAAGGACGGGGCTGTCGCCTGTCACGCACAACACATTGCGCGCGCCCATCGCGGTCGCGCCGAGGATCTCGCCCTGCAGGCTGGCGCGCGTGCGGTCGCGCGCGGCGATCTGTAATACAGGCTCGGCTCCGTTTTCGATGGCAAACTTGGAACAAGCCCAGGAGGTCATACGCGGCGTGGCGGAGGCGTTGTCCGTGAAGTTGATGGCGGTCACGTACGGCTTGACGAGGTTGATGTTCTCGATCAACTTCTTGGTGGACATGCTCAACGGCGGGGCGATCTCGCAGGCGACGACGAATTCTCCAGCCTTGAGCGCTTTCTCGAGGGCAGAAACAGGCTCGGCGTAGGCGGGAGCGTGGTATTTGGCGTCACCCTGCCACCAATCAGGCTGGCGCACGGTGCGGAAGATCATGTCCCAGGTTTTGTATCGCTTTTCACCTTGATCGAGAACGAGACTCTTCAACACTTTGCCTGTGCCGTTCTTCTTGATGCAAGTGGCAACATCCTTCCAGGTTTCGGTGCCGACCTTTTCCCAATCCAGCGGCGGGAGGACTTCGAGTAGTTTTTCCTCGCGCCCCATCTTGTGAGCGCGTTCGTAGATCTTGTACCAGATGCATGGACGGGTCTTGTCCACGTAGCAGTGTTCGGGGGTCGAGCCGCCGCACGGACCGTTGCGGAGACCCTTCGGGCATTCCATCGGGCAGATGAAGGCGGTCTCCTGCAACAAGCAGTTGCCGCACATGCGGCAGCCGAAGAGCGGCCCCTTGAGCATGTATTCAAAATCCTCCATCAGTTTGTGGCTGAGGGGTTCTTCTTTAAATGGGGAGTAGGCTGGCTGCCAGCGTCGCCCTGGGGTAAAGATGGGCATGGGTGTCTCCTTCCCTCATCCCCAGCCCTTCTCCCGGGGGGAGAAGGGAGTCCCCTCTCCCTTCGGGAGAGGGTTAGGGTGAGGGCTAATTCATCAAATACGAATCCGCGTAGATCACTTTGTTCAACAAAATCTGCGTTGTCTTCCAGATGGCAGACTGTTCGGGGTCGGACAGGTCGAAGTCTTCCATGCAAGGTTCTTCGCTGTTGGCGGTTCTCTCTGCAATCTTATTGTAGACAGCCGCCAGCGGATTGCCGGTGTCTTTTGTCTCGATCCACTTGATAACATCGTTCTGTTCTTCATCGAATGGGTTGGCGATCATCATCTGCAATCCGACGCCCATCAGCATGGCGAGGTAGACGCGGTTGATGAGCGGACGGTTCTCGTTCGGCACCGCGTTCGAGACATTCGACAACCCGACCGAGATGTTGGGCGCGGGGTCCCAGGCATATTGCAGCGTCCGCACCGTTTCGATGAGATGCGGGCAATATTGCTGGCAGCCTGAAACGGTCAGCACGAGCGGATCGATGATGAGATTCTCCATCGGGTAATCGATCTCCATCATGCGCGGGATCAAGGTCTCGATGGCGATGTTGACGCGCGCATCCGCTTCGATGGGAATGCCCTCCGGCCGCAGGGTCAATGCAATCACCTTCGCTCCATATTTCTTCGCCAACAGCGGCACTTTCTCCAACCGCTCCGGCTCTGCGGATGTGGAATTGAGGATCGGTTGCGCCTTCGTGATCTTTTGCAAAGCCGCTTCCATGCCGTCCACGTTGGTGGTGTCAATCGAGAGCGGCACATCCACCACCGTTTCAACCGTCTCCACCATCCACGGGAAGACTTCCGCCCAATCCTTCTTGCGCGGGCCCAGATTGATGTCAATGGCCTTTGCGCCCGCCTCCACTTGCTTGACCGCCAAATCCATGAAGAACTCACGGTCGCGGTCCTTCAACGCCTCTTTCACTTTCTCCGAGATGATGTGGATATTTTCTCCAATAATGTACATGTGTGCCTCCTTTTGAGTCAAAGGTCAAAAGTCACCTTGGTCAACCGACGTGCGACCTTCGACTTTTGACGATAGAGCCTCCGCCACACTCGGAAACTTACTCATATCCGTGTGCGGCAAAAACAATGCCGATGTGAACGCGTCGTAAAAACTATTATCAGCCGACAACTCGATGTAGGTCATGCGCTTTGCGATCTCGGTGATGCGCTCGCGCTTCCGCCAATCGAGCAGCGCCAGGTACGCGCCCTTCACGGATGTGTTGCCAAGAAACTCGAAGCGCGACCAATCCATATCGGGCAGTAAGCCGATCTGCACCGCCTTCTCGACGTTGATATATTTTCCAAACGATCCGCCGATCAAAACTTTATCCACTGTTTCGAGCGGGATACCGACGTTTTCCGCCAGCACCGTAAAGCCTGCATAGATGGCGGCTTTGGCGCGCAGCAGGTTATCAACATCCACGCGGGATAGGACGATATCTGCGCCTGATTCGGATTCTGCGCCCCAGGCGACAACATACTCCCCGCCATGCGCTCCATCCCTAACCCGTGAGTTGGTCGCCATTAAATTAACATTCCCACCCTTATCCAGAATCCCGGTGATGAAGGACTCCGAAAGCAGGGAGATCAACCCGCTTCCGCAGATGCCCTTCGGCTTGCCTCCGCCAATGACGCGATAGGTCGGTTCGAGCGTTTCGCTGTTGATCCACACTTCTTCGATGGCGCCTGTGGTTGCGCGCATCCCGTTGACAACGCCTGCGCCCTCAAAGGCTGGACCCGCCGAACACGCGCAAGTGACCAGCCAATCGCGGTCGCCCAGCACCGTCTCGCCGTTCGTGCCGACATCCAGGAAGAGAGTCACATTCTCCGCGCTATCCAACCCAGACGATAGAACGCCCGCGGTAATATCCGCGCCGACGTAACTCGCCACGCCAGGCAGGCAATCCACCACCGCTTCGGGGTTGACGTTCAAGCCGACCTCGCGTCCCGTTGTCAGCGGCGGCTGGTTGACCGTGGTAATGAACGGCGAGAGGCGGATGTTCGAGGCGGGGATGCCGAGCAGGAGGTGCATCATTGTGCTGTTGCCCGCGATGGTTGTTTTGACGACCTGTTCGGGAGTCACTTTGCCTTGTGGAAGTTTCACGCGTTTGAACGCAACATCGAGCAGACTATTGATCGTATCCAGCACGCGCTGACGAAGTTCATCCCTGCCGCCGTTCCTGCTGGCGTACATGATGCGCGAAATGACATCCTCGCCGCGCGCGATCTGTCCGTTGTATTCCGCCACCTGCGCCCGCACCTGACCCGTTACCAAATCCACCAGCCACAAGGATACGGTCGTTGTGCCGATGTCTATTGCGCAGCCCCAGAGCGGGGAATATTCGTCTTCGTGACCTGGGAGTAGGTCTATTAGTCGAATGGTCGCGTGGTCGGATAGTCTGATAGTCTCGTGGTCTGATAGTCTGATAGTTTCGATGATCGCAGTGACGCGCCAATCTCCCTTGCGCAAAACATCTCCGATCTTTCTCAACAGACTCACGGAACATGTTACACGCTCCACTTGATGCTGCAATCGGAATGCAGTCTGCAACCGCGACCAATCATCCGTCTGGTCGTCCATGCTGGGCGGATTCAAAGTCAGATGCACACGCCGAACCGTCTGGGCGAACGGATATTCATAATCGGATGGAACGGAGACTTCCGCGACGACGCGGTCGGTGGTGAGCCTTCGCTCGATCTTCTCCTGCGGCGGGACGTAAATGGAAACATCGCCTTCAATGACGGCCTGGCAGGCGAGCGCGTATCCCTGTTCGATATCGGCAGGGGAAAGACGCAGTGTGCTTCTGCGCCTGACCGTTCCACCCGTCACCTGCACCGCGCAGCGACCACAGCGTCCCTGCCCGCCGCACGGCTGGCCGATGTCTATGCCTGCGAGGTGCGCGGCATCGGAGAGTAGAGTCCCAGTGGGGGTTTCCACCGAGCCTTGATTATCGTTGTGGGTGAAGGTGATGGTGTGCTGCATGGTTTTCACCGTCGAACGTCAAACGTCAAAAGTCGCGACGTGAGACGTTCGACGTTTGGCGTTAGTTCAATGCCTGTTTCATAAACGCGGGCAGGTCCACCGCCTCGCGCGGACCGACACGCACCTCCCAATCGGAGAGTTCCTCCTCCACTTCGCCTGAAAGCACAGCGACGTGACCAGGCAGGACGAGCCGCTTCCTGCTGACCTTGCTGGCCACATCGAATCCCTTGATGGCTTTGGCGATCCGCTCCGCATCGAACTTGCCTGCCGCCCATGCCGTCAACACGGACATGCCTTCGGCATCGGTGACGACCAGCCACGCGGGCAAACCGCTGCCTTCGACTTCATTCGCAACAGCAAAGTAGGTGATACTGAAATTGGTCGTGACCAGCACGGGGCTTTCGGGTTTCGGCGAGTTGATCTCGTACACGCCAGGCTGGACCTGGATCGGTTTCTGCGGATCGGTGTAGATGTTCTCGCGCAGGACGAGCAACGGGTAGATCATCTCAGGCGAGAAGGTGTCGATCACCACGAAGCCTGCATACTTCGCGATGGCTTGCGCGGCGTAGACGGCTTCTTTATCGAGTCCGTTTTGCGCGGCGAAGAAAATGGACGGATAACCAAGCGGCTTGAAGTTCTTGAGCGCGAGTCGTCGGGCTTGGGTGGAACGCGTCAGCCATTCGCCGAGATTCTTCCCGCCCAGGTCCAGTACCATGTCCTCCACGCCTTTTGCCTGGACTTTTTGCGTCAGGTCGGCAAGGTCGTCGAGCGTGTCCGCTTTGACGGCGAGGGCGGCTTTGTGTTTCTTGGCCACATCCGCCAGCGCTTCGTAGTTGGATGAGTCGGCGGCGTAGATCAAAGTCGTTTCGCCAGCGAGCAGGCTGAGGCTTGAGTCTAGAAGCGCGGCGTCACTTCCAATGAGGATGAGCGGACGTTTCGTCACATCCCGCACGGCTTTGACAGCCGCTGATAAGACTTGTGCTGAGCCTGTCGAAGCGTCTCCATCCGCTTCGATGGCGTAGCCGTTGAGGGTGAAGTCCATGCCGACATAGTTGACTTTGTACGCGTCGGCTTGCGCAACTTTCTTTGCGATGTCGGGGTCGCTGGCTTTGACGCGCAGGAAAAGACCAGGCTTGTTGTAGAAGGTCTTTTCGTGACGGAACATCACGACCTCGTTGCCGACCTTG
Organism: Anaerolineales bacterium; assembly: GCA_030680155.1. Lineage (GTDB taxonomy): Bacteria > Chloroflexota > Anaerolineae > Anaerolineales > Villigracilaceae > Villigracilis. Next base: position 912 of record JAUXWL010000033.1, on the reverse strand, counting down.
ACTTCAGTGCCGTCGGCTTTCAACGTGATGAGGCGGATGGGCGGCGCGGCAGACTCGGCGAGTTGCTTTTTCGACTCTTCGCTGACGTAGGGACATGTGCCGAGCTCCACCTGTTTGGCGGCGAGTTTCATCGCGAACGCGAGACAGGTTGGAAAGCCGCATTCCTTGCAGTTGGTCTGCGGGAGCATTTTGTAGATTTGGATTCCTGAAAGCGCCATGTGTTCTCCTTGTAAGTGTCAAGTTCCAAGTGTCAGGTTTCAAGTTTCGCATGTCAGATGACGTGACACTTGGAACGTGACACGTGACACTTTATGCCATAACCAACTCGTTGATTGCCTCACGAATGCGCCTGACAGACTCAGGGTGCCGCAACACCAAAATATCCGCGCCCGATTCGACCAGCGACATGGCGGTGAGCGTCTCCCAGTTGATGGCGCGGGCCTTCCAGTCGCCCCACGCTTCGGGCACGCCTTCACCGACCTTCGCTTCTTTTGTCTTCCACGCTTCAAAACCGGGCGTGACGATCATTGGGAACTGGGTCATCGCATCGCCTTGCAGCGCGGCGAGTCGCAGGCGTTCCATCACCGAATAACCGTATTCGATTCCATAGCCGAGCGCGCCCGTCGTCGGGTCCATCAGGATGCGGTCCTTGGGCATGCCCATGTCGCTAATCAAAATATTCAACTGCTTCGACAGATTCACATCCATTGGGGCGCGCGCCTGCACGAGATGTCCGTTTGCCATGGCGGTCGCAACGATGGTGCGATAGTTCTTGTCTTCGCAGATGCCGAGCACGAGTTTCTCGCCCTTCGCCGCTTCGGAGACTGGCACAAGCAACTCGTTATCTTTTTCCGCCTGCCCTGGACCCCAGACGATGAGCGGGAGTCCCGTCGCCTCCAAAACGGATTTGAC
>JAUXWL010000025.1 GCA_030680155.1 Anaerolineales bacterium | reverse complement strand
TTCGCCCTGGTCGCGCAAGCGCGCAATATCGGCAAAATCCACACCTTTGGGGCTCTTATATCTTCGCGGAAGAGTTGAATTGGCAACAGAGAATAAGGATGAAGCCCATCAAACGCTTTCTAAAGCATTGGCTTTATCAGACTCGATGGGCGCGCATCGCAAAGTCCGGGAAATGTGTTGGGCGCTCAGCCAATTGGAAGCGGAGCGGGGGAATGGATCAATTGCATCTCAATTAAAAGAGCGGGCATGTAATGAAGTGAAGTTGATTGCCGAACATGCCGGCACGCCTGAACTGCGCGAGAGTTTCCTGTCACAGGTGGATGTGCAATTGGTTTTGAACGCGCCATAGGCTGGCGTAACTCTCCTTGCAATTCGATCCATCCCCGCACGATACAACTTGGATTTATAGGTGTCACGCTTCTTATGCCTGCCAGGCACGAAAAAGAATCCGACTGTGTACGTCCCTGCCCTTGCGGTTTCGGGGAGACATTCAAAAAAAACAGGAACCAGCCCACACGATCGCAGACTTGGCGGGGAGCGGGGAGATTTAATCCCCGCATCTGGCAGAGGCGCTGCACGCTTCGCGGCCTCCCGAAGATGATGATAGGACAAGTTCGACAATGTCAGACTTGCGTCAGCGCCTGCCGATCACAATACTTCATGAAGTATTGCAGCTTCTTGGTATAGAGTTCGATGGTGTCAGGAGAAAGCCCCTGTGATCTGCGGTCGATCAGAAAAGACTCGATCAGGATGGGTAAATAATCCTGCTGGGAAAATGTGATAAGCCCCTGGTCTTGTGTATTTAAAGCACACATGGTGATCTCCTTTGTGTAGAGACCACCATATATAAGAAGAGTGTTTCACTTGGAAACGGTGTGCCGAGGGGGAGATTTGAACTCCCGACCAAGGGCTTATGAGTCCCCTGCTCTGCCACTGAGCTACCTCGGCGTGGTCAAAGCGGGGCAAATATTACTATGGGAGGGGGCATTTGTCAACTTCGCACCCTATTCTTCGCACCCTATTCTGCAGCAATTCCAAATCTGAATCTAACAATCTCAACGCAAAGCCGCCAAGACGCTAAGATTTTGACCTTTCCTCGACGGAATCGGCAAGAGTACCATCTGGCGCAGGGGCAATCCTAAAAAAGCCTTGCGGCCTTGCGTCT
>JAUXWL010000022.1 GCA_030680155.1 Anaerolineales bacterium | reverse complement strand
AATTTGGGGTGAACTCCCAGACCCTAAAGGTTTTTCTGTCAGATTGGGTACTTTGCTGGCAAAATACGCTGTTCGACAAGATAATTTGGCCAGCGAGGGAAACCTTTAGGGTCTCCGCCCCCAATTTTTGAGAAGATACGGCAAAACTGGTAAAAAGCCGCAAATGCTGCGGATAGTCAATTTTCATAATGAGAATTGCTGCTGTATGGTGGGTTTGCCTGTGCTGTGCGCAACCCACTATTGGTTTGGGATGAAAAAGGTCAGGTGTCTCGCCTGACCTACAACAATCCCGAAGGGATGAAATGATTTTAGCTTAGGACAAATGAAAAATACAACCCCGAAGGGGTGTCATAGCCTTTCCATCGTTTATCGTCTATGGTCTATCGTCATTCATCCCCAATAATTTCTTCCCAATCCAATTCCCCGAATGCCTCATGCAAACGATGACCATCGTCCACGACGATGTATTGCAGGTTGGTGAAGAGTTTTTCGGCGATCTCGCGGACAGGTTCGAGCGGGACGACGTCGTCCGCTGTCCCGTGGATAATGATTGTAGGAACAGAGACAGGCTCAAGGTCCAGATATGAGCCGAAGGGTTCCCGCAGCAGGGCAGGGGCGAGCAGGATCAACTTCCGCACCTGGGTCGGATGTTTGCAGGTGAAGACCGTTCCCATCAGGCCGCCGAAGGAGGAGCCGATGATGGTCCAATTCTTTTTGCGTCCCAAAATTGGTTTGAGTTGCGTCATGCGTTCTTCGAACTCGCCTGTGAAATCGGGCGTAATCATGCCTGGGAATTTTTCGGCGAATTGGCGCGCCTTGCCGCTTTGGCTGGTGCTTTCGAGTCCGTGTAAATAGATGATCCTTGAGTTATCCATTTTCTTTTTCCTCGGCTTGCGCGCGGGACTGGCTTTGGCGATGGGCGCATCTTTATCGACGAAATCGTCAATTTCTTCGATGGGCGCGAGGTGTATGAGTTGTTGCGGACGGAGCAAGTCGCGCAGTTCTTTTTGTAATGGCGGCGGGAAGGCTGGTGAGATGCGCCGCAGGGTGACCGCCGTCATTTGGTTCCCGGTGGTGGTGAGGACGTGTTTGAGCATGAAGATGGTTTCGTTGGGCGAAGCGCGGTAGAGCGTGACTATTAAATCCGTGAGGTCGTTTTGCAGCGTGGTCGGCGCTTCTTCGACGATGGGTTCGACGATGTCAAAGATGGCAGGCAGGTTTTCGAAGTCGGTATCTGCGATCATGGGGATAAGGGCTTGGACGCCGTTTGACCATGTGCGGGCCCGTTCGGGGTGCAGGTATTCGCGCACGAGGGCCAGGAATTGATTGGGCGTTTCCTTGCGCATGCGTGAGAGGCTGGTGGTGAGCAGCGCGGCGCGGACTTCGGGCGCGCGGATTTGCTGCGTCCATGCGGTGATGCGGGGGAGCAGGTGTTCTTCCTGTGGTGGGATGCGTCCGAGCAGGTAGGAGGCGAGCAGACGTGTTTCAAGCGCGCCTTCGTCCCAGAGCACATCGGCGAGTTCCAATGAGAAGTGTGGATTTTCTTCCGCTTTTGCCCGCAGTTCGTTTTCGATTTGGGTCAGCACCGCGGGCGGCGTGCGATAGGTTTTCAGGTTCGAGCCAGGGGCGACGTTCTCAACCGTCCGCAGGGTGTAATTGACGTAGAACTCCAAAACCTCGCGCAAATGCTTCATGAACTCGTCTGGCAGGAAGAAGAAGTCTGCCAGGCGGGCGGCTTGTTTGCGGAGGCGGGTGAGGTCGATGGCGGGCATGGGGGATTTACGATTTTCGATTGACGATTTGCGATTGAAAGCAATTAAGAGGGATGGTTTTTTCTGTGGCGGTCATATTTGTTTCTGAGACTGGGATTTGAAAGAACTTCGTACGCTTCATTAATCCTTCTTATCATTTCTTCTGCTTCAGTAAGATTCATATTTTGGGCTGTGTCAGGATGATATTTTTTTGCTAAAACACGATATGCTTTTTCAATTATTTCAAGACTCGCTTTATGGCTTACTTCCAGTATGTCATAATAATCAAATTCTTGGTGAAATGATTCCTTGGTTTTAGAGAAGTTGTTGTCATAAATTTCTCTAAACCATTCCAAGATATGTGGTTGGTTAATTCGTGCGACTTCTGTTTCTGAAAGAGTTTTATGATAGCTCATCAACCATCGTTCTTTAACAACGGTTGTTCTGCCGTTTTTTGACCTTACTAAAAATTCGTTTGGTTGTAAGTCTCGCAGTTTGTCATCTGCTGATTCGATATTTATCTCAGCGGTGGATAAACCTTCTCGTATCTTTTTTCGGTCACGATCTGTTTGAAGCCTGCTTATCATCCATGTTTGACAATTGCTTAATCCTTTGTAATCAACATCACCGGGGTTTTGGGTAGCGAAAATACAGCTCAATCCAAATGCACGCCCTTTACGAAGAAGTACATTGAGTCCCGATTTTGAAGGTGGATCATAAGGGTGGCTGGGAAAGAAAGCATTACGACCACCACCACCAGCAATTTCATCCATAAAGAAAAGTAGGCGTGGTTCACGAACTTCTCCTTTTCGGCGTATCCACTCATAAAGAGCGTAGGTCAAGTGCGATAACGCGTGCATTTGGTCGTCGAATGTAGCGAGTTCACGTAAATTTATTATGGATATAGGAACAGCATCATTTGATGGGCGAGATAGCAATATGTCAATATCTAATGGAATTCCCTTAAACCATAATTGTTGTTCGCCACTTAGGCACATTGCTACCCTCTTTGCAAATTCTGTACGTTCTTTTTCTTTGATGAATTTATCAATACGTAATCCGCCTATGTGCTGCATGGGAGGATTTTGGATCATTTCTTGAATGGCGTAAAGCCCATTTTGTCCTTGTAAATCTATGCCATGCTTCCAACAATGTAAAACTATCGCCTCCAAAAAAGACTTGTATTCATTTAATTTCTTTGTTTTGGATTCTGGAAAAAGCGTTTTTATAAAGGTGAAGCTAAAAGCGCCGATCATGCTCAGGACAGTGTCATAGTCTGTTTCTAATAATTCAGCAATGTCAGGAGGCGCGGCTAGTGGAGACGCAATTGCGAGCGGAATACCTTTCCCTGCTTTGGGAGTAAACACGGCAAATGAGGCTTTGTTTCGCAAACGTTCCATGTCAGCAGTTGTAAGCCCAAAAACGGCTAACTTTTCTTTGTATTGCTCCACTTCCGCCCGAATTACCTCGCGCCGATTTTGTTTTGCCTGTACTTCAACCCAAGGCTCAAATTCAGATTCATCAAGCGATGAAAAAATTAACCCAAGCGAACTTAAGTCGCCTTTGAGATCAACAATGATGGAAGGTATTTCTTCGAGAATTGCTTCCTCGATGATGGATTTGCCCAAGACTGTTTTACCAGTTCCTGTCACGCCGCAAATAAATACGTGCGTCGTAAGATCTTGAACTGGCAGATAGAATTTTTTATCAGTTGGATATTTGCCTAATCGGTCTTTTGATTTTCCTATATACAAGCCGTCTGGTGGAGGTGGAATTTCCTTGTCTAAAGTGAGGCGGAAAAGTGGCTGTTCAGTGTCGAGCAATTCAAATATCAAAGTTGATTTTTCATCCTCAGCGTGGATATGATTTCTTATCCATAAAATCAGACCTGAGGTGAGAATTTCATTTTTTTCGCAGTTGTAAATTACTGAGAACTTTTGTCCGTCTTGGTCTTGTACAATTAATGGCAAATCGCTTTTGGAATTCTGGAAAAGTCCTGCAAATTCTTCCGTCATTTTGAGGGAAGAGCCTTTGCCAACTTTCCAAGGGACATAGAATTTATTCTGGTTCATTATGTGCCTCCACTGCAAAATGATTGTTTTGCTGTTTTAGTCCTGCAAGCGCGCGGAAATCTTTTGCATGATTTTTGAAAATTTATCAATTTCACTAGGATCAAATGTGTTTGTCGTCTCTGATTTGCGATGTAAATTTTCAAAAATATCTTTGAGTTTGTCTTGTCCAATGACAGATGCTGCTTCCGCTAAAAATGCTGAAAGTATCTGAATTCGTTTCTCGCGCCGGTGATTGATTTTTTCGTAATGGTCAACTTGTTCAATCAGTTCTTCCACTAATTTCCTTAAAATATCTTGTTCATCTTTTAGCTGTTTCATTTCTTTTTTGTGCTGAGAAGTCGAAGATTCGACAGCCTCTTGAAGTTTTTGAATCTTATTTTCTGTAGAGGTTCTTAATGCGCGCTCATTTTCTGCCATCTGAATAACTTCTTCAAGGTTTTTACGAAGTGTAAATGCCCCGTCTTCCTGACGACGGAAACGAGGGTCGGACGGGTCAAAAAAAGTCGCTCTTGCAAGCACATCTTTATTTACATTATAAAATTTTGAAATCCTTTCCGTTATTTCTCCGACACTTAAAGGGTTGGGACTTTTTTCTAATATTCTATACACTAAATTTTCAGCAGCAATATTTGCGAGAATATAGTCAAGTGAGACAGTTGTTGTAGGTAAATTGCGATTTTCTTCGAGTGTGCTGCCTGCGGGTGGCACGGTTGCTTTGATTTCCTCAAGCCCCCATTCTTTTAAGCCCCAATTGCCTTCACCAATGCGAACAAATAAGTGCGGATTTGCGCTGAGACAAGCATAAACGCTTTGTTCGCTAACTTCCGGGCGTTTTTCAAGAACATCTTTTGCTATATCCAGCCTGTGTTTGATTATTTGTGCTTCTTCCAAATAATCCCAAATAATATCTCGAATGGGAGTATCCACTGAAATAATGGGTTTGCCCGATTGAAGTTGCCTGTGTCTTCGATAAGTATCGAGATTTCTTTCCCATTCTGTGTATATCCTAATTGCAAGTGGTTTTACATTTTCAACAACGAGCCAAATCTTATCTCCAGGGGAAACTCGGTTTTCTAGATACCATTTTTTTAGTGACGCCCCCTTCAAAAGCCAATGACCATTTTCTTTTGCTATATTGCAAGTAATACGTTCACTGGCGTAATAATGTAAATTGATGTTTAGTTGTCTTTGTTGTTCCTTGTCCATGCTTGCGAAAAAAATATCAAAATCTTTCCCGTAAAGTGGAATGACCCCATCTTCTATTTCAGAACCACTTGGCGATATTGTGCGTTGGATTTCCTCTCCTATTTGCAAAGGAGAGATTATGCTATTGGGGGGATTGTTTTTAGCTTCAGATGCACTAGATAACGCAATGCTCTGGAATTCTTTTTCTGTTTGAACAGTACCAAAGGCATTATTTTGCAGGTTGTTTTCTTTGGAAGGTAGCCAATGTGTTACCTTCCATTGCCTCCCCCAATTTTTGTTTTTATAATTTTTGCTTTCATGAAATATCGGGGGTTTTAAGTAATAAACATATATATCTGTATTTGCTTTCGCGAACTCAACATTTTGATAAAACCCTAGGTCTTGCATACGACGAGTTATCTCTGAAAGTTTGAGATATTGATTGTTGGCGAGTTTGAAAACTTCCATCAAACCGTAAAGGATTTCATCTGTCATGGCAAACTCACTTTCAAGCCCGTTTGATGCCTAATGTTTTTCGTTCGAGTAAATCATCCATCTTTCCTCCCTGTGGGATTTATAGCGGATTCTTCCGAAATCTTTTTGTAATTATACTTTCATTTACTTGTAGGGGGGTGCAAAAAAGTCAGTGACCAGGTATCTTGTCTGATTACTGGTCACTGTTCACTGATAACTTACTCTAATACGCTTTCGCGAAATACGCTTTGCGTTTGGAAGGCTTGCCGCAGACAACGCAAGTCCCTTCGGTGTCGGGTTGGTTGAACGGAATATTGCGGGTGGTGGCTTTGGCTTCTTCCTTGACTTTGGTTTCGCATTCGCGCGATTCGCACCAATAGGAGAAGGCCCAGCCATCTTGGACAACCTGCTTAAGTTCTTCGAAGTCCTCCACATTATGTATGTTCGCGTCGCGGTATTCGGTGGCGCGCTTCAGGAGTGACGCCTGTATGTCGGCCAGCAAGTCGCTCACAGCGGAGTCCAGACCCGCTTGTGGGACGAAGGTTTTGCCTTCCCGGCCGGGCTTATCGCGGCGGGCGAGGGCGACGGAGCCTTTTTCCACATCCTTGGGACCGATCTCCACGCGGACAGGGACGCCGCGCATCTCCCAGTCGTTGAATTTGAATCCGCTGCTGACGTTATCGCGGTCGTCCATTTTGATGCGGATGCCCGCAGTTTTCAGTTCAGCGAAGATGCGATCTGCAACTTCCATCACCTTTTCTTTTTCAGCATCGTTCTTGAAGATTGGCACAACAACTGCCTGAATTGGCGCGAGGCGCGGAGGAAGGACAAGCCCATTGTCATCGCCATGCACCATAATCATCGCGCCGATGATGCGGGATGAGATCGCCCACGAAGTAGTTTGCGCGAAGGTCAGTTTGTTATCCTTGTTGAGGAACTGGATCTCGAATGCCTTGGCGAAGTTGTCGCCAAAATAATGCGATGTGCCTGACTGCAAAGCGCGTTTGTCCCACATCATGGCTTCAATGGAGGTGGTGATCTGCGCGCCTGCAAAACGTTCGGTCTCGCTCTTGGTTCCCTTGAGTACAGGGATGGCGGCTTCTTCAAAGCAGAAGCGTTCATAGATATCGAGAATGCGGTACATTTCCTCTTTGGCTTCCTCTTCGCTGACGTGCGCAGTATGGCCTTCATGCCAGTAAAACTCTGTTGTGCGCAGGAAGAGCTTGGTGCGCATTTCCCAGCGCAAAACGGAACCCCATTGCACGATCAACAAAGGCAGGTCGCGCCACGATTTGACCCATTTCGAGTACATGTGGCCGATGATGGTTTCCGAGGTGGGGCGGACAGCCAGTTTTTCTTCAAGCTCAACTCCGCCGCCATGGGTAACGACTGCCAATTCCGGCGCGAAACCTTCGACATGTTCCTTTTCCTTCTCAAAGAACGACATTGGAATCAGGGTTGGGAACGCCGCGTTGACGTGACCTGTCTTTTTGAATTCGCCATCCAGCCAGGAAGTGATGTTCTCCCATAATGCCCAGCCGTACGGTTTGACGACCATACATCCGCGCACAGGCGCATAATCTGCCAGGTCGGCGCGCACGACCAGTTGGTTGTACCATTCAGCGAAATCTTCCGCTCGGGTGGGTAATTTTTCTTCTGCCATTTTGAACTCCAGATATTAGATAATTAGATATTAGATAATTAGTTGAGGAGTGATTAGTATTACAGCGCAAGGTTGCTCCCTGCGCCGTCCCCGGCGCAGGCGTTTTCCAGCAACACGCCGCCGGGTATGTATGCCCAGATATGGGTATGTATGCCCATATCTGGGTATGTATGCCCAGATATGGGTACGGCGGCTTTGAGCCTGACTTTGCGCTGTAATGTTAGATGATTTTAGTTTTAGATATTTGAGTGATCGTTACTATTCTCTAATAACCATTCTCTATTCTCTCAACCGCACTTTTCACATCGCCCGCAAAGTATAACAACTCTCGTTGGTGGACGGGCATGTAACTTTCAAACTCACCGAAGAACTGATCGAACGTGGACTGCCAGCCCCGTCCGATCAGCATCAACGGTCTTCGGGGCAGCGACTCGACGATCATTAAATTCCACATCAATGTGATCTCAGTCAGCGTGCCAGGACCGCCCGGGAGCGCCATGGCCGCATCACAACCTTCGATCAAAGCGCCCAGGCGCTCCATCAACGTTTTCTTCTTTCGTTCCTCTTTCACAAAGGCATTCGCACGTGAGCCGCGCCATGTTTCAATGTCTTCGCATGTTACGCCGATGACATGACCGCCCGCTTCGTGCGCGCCGCGTGAGACGGCTTCCATCGTCCCGTAGTAACCGCCCGTCAAGACCGCATGTCCGCGTTGGGCGAGTATCGAACCAAGCTCGCGCGCTTCTTCGTACGCGGGAGTTCCTTCCTTCGGTTGTGCGCCGCCGAAAATTGTTATGTTCATAAAAACCTCGTCTACTCTCGTCGAAGGTCAAAAGTCAAAGGTCAATGGACCTTCGACCTGTGACGTTTGACTTATTTTTCGTCCCAAGTTCTCGTTTTATTCTTCTCGATCTTCTTCAACACCGCTGCTTCCAGGTCGATCCCTGAAACCGAAGCCAGTTGCAAAAGATACAACATCACATCCGCAAGTTCGCTTCCCAATTCATCCTTATCCTTGATCTCGTCAGTGAACTGGAAATGCTCCAAAATCTCCGCCGCCTCGATCGAGAGCGACACTGCCAGATTGCGCGGCGTCTGTGGACGTTTACTGTCTGCCTCGTACCAGCCTTTCGATTGCACCAGCGCGTGCATTTGCTCTGTCAATTCTTTGATCGTCAGGTTTTTGTCGTCCATCGTCTCTTGTCCATCGTCCAACAAACAAAAACGGCTCGCCAAGTCTGGGAGCCGTTTGGGCGCGCGGAAGCGAACCTAGCCAGACCTGGAGGATTTGCACATTCTAGGCGACGGGTTCGGGTTCATTAACATGCGCCGATTATACGTGTAAAATTGAAATTATGCAAAAGGATGACATACTCCGCCTCTTCCATGACCCAAACCTGCTCCCGTCCGAAAAGCAGATTCTACTCTCGAACATTGCCGTCCAAGCCGCGTCGTTGGGTTTTCCCTGCTATGTCGTCGGCGGCTTCGTCCGTGACTTGCTGCTCCGCCGCCCCGTCAACGACCTCGATGTGATTGTCGAAGGCGACGCGATTCAACTCGGCAAAGCCCTCGTCAAAAAATTTGGCGGCAAACTCACCCGTCACGACGCATTTCACACCGCCATCTGGCGGCTGCCCTCGACCTTCGACCTTCGACCTTCGACCTTAGACTTAATCACCGCCCGCAAAGAAACCTACGAACGCCCTGGCGCATTGCCAACGGTCACACCAGCCACCATTGACGATGACCTTCTCCGCCGCGACTTCACCATCAACGCCATGGCTGTCCGTTTGGATGGCGACCATTTCGGCGAACTGCTTGACCCGCTCGATGGACGGTCTGATCTGGAGCAGGGACGTATCCGCGTGTTGCATCCGCGTTCGTTTGTGGATGATCCCACCCGCATATTCCGCGCTGTCCGCTATGAGGGGCGGTATTCCTTTGCCATCGAGCTGTCTACGCTGGAACGGATCGATCCTGAATCTTTGAAAGCGCTTTCCAGCCTGAGCGGTGAACGCCTGCGCCACGAGTTGGACTTGATCCTGGTAGAGAAAAATGCCGTCCAAATCCTTTTACGCGTAGCCAGTGTTGGAGTGCTGGATGCGATTCATCCCAGGTTTCCTGCCTTTAATCCCGATGATGCAGAGTTCCTTGAAATGGATAACGGGCTTGATATTCCAGCAGATCGCGTTGAAATGGGATACATGCTCTGGTTCATGCAGCTCTCGGAGGATGAGGTTTTTTCCGTTGCCAGACGGCTGGATTTTACGAACGAGTTGACGTTGTCTGTGTGGGCGGCAGCGCAATTGAAACGCAGTTTGCCGCATTTGGTTGAATCTCAACCGAGTGTCTGGACGTATGCCCTGGAGAAACTCCCGTTGCTTTCCATTTACGCGGTGTATCTTGTCTCACGTGAGAAGGCGTTGTTGGATTATTTGTCCATTTGGCGGCATATCAAGCCGCACACCACGGGTGATGACCTGATAGCCCGTGGACTCCCGCCTGGTCCGCGTTATGGGGAGATTCTGACCCGCCTCCGTGCGGCATGGCTGGATGGAGAAGTTAAGGATAAAGAACAGGAATTGCAGTTGCTGGATAGTATGATCTGAGAAAAACTGTCAGCGAAACGAATGTCGATTTGCTGCGCCCAGCTCAAGGTCCAGGCATGATGCGGGGAAATTAATCCCTTTTTCATCTTGTGTCATATCGGCGTCCTATATATAATATCTCCATGACAAAGACTCAGGCGGAAAAACCACGCTTGCCCTATCGCATACGAGAGCCATTCCTTTCATCGAAGGAGTTGGCTCTTTTTCGTACG
>JAUXWL010000020.1 GCA_030680155.1 Anaerolineales bacterium | reverse complement strand
GATGTTGACCTTTCCTCGACGGAATCGGCAAGAGTACCATCTGGCGCAGGGGCAATCCTAAAAAAGCCTTGCGGCGTTGCGTCTTTGCGTTAAGGTTTGGCATCTTTGCCTTCTACACAATTTTAGATTTGGAATTGCTGTATTTACATGTACCCTATTTCATATTCCCGCGTTTTCGATTATCCTACCCCTGATGCAACCCAACCTTTTCTCCACCACACTCACCGTCTCCCAACTGACTTTCCGCATCCGCAAACTGCTGGAGGACAACCCCGAATTGCAGGATGTCTGGGTGACGGGCGAAATCTCCAACCTCGCGCGTCCCGCATCGGGACATATCTACTTTACCCTCAAAGATAAAAACGCTTCCCTCAAATGTGTCATGTGGAAAACGGACGCCATGCGTACCCGCCCAACCCTTCAGGAAGGCGCGGCGGTCGAAGTGCATGGACGCATCGCCGTCTACGAACCGCAGGGACAGTACCAGCTGATTGCCAGCCTCATCCAAGCCAAAGGCGAAGGCGCACTCTTTCAGGAATTTCTGCGGCTCAAGTCCATGCTGGAAGCCGAGGGTCTCTTCGACCCCGAACGCAAGCGTGAGATTCCCGAACATCCGCATACCATTGGCATCGTCACCTCCGCGACAGGCGCAGCGCTGCGTGACATGCTCAACACCATCCGCCGCCGCCAGCCGTTGACTCGTGTTATCCTCGCGCCTTCTCCTGTGCAAGGTGTCGAAGCTCCGCCCGCATTGGTGAATGCGCTTGCTTCTCTTGATAGTCAAAACCCCGATGTCATCCTCGTCGCGCGCGGCGGCGGTTCCATTGAAGACCTTTGGGCGTTCAATGATGAGCGCGTTGTCCGCGCGGTTGCCGCATCGCAGGCTCCCGTCATTTCGGGTGTCGGTCACGAAACGGATTTCACTCTCTGCGATTTCGCCGCCGACCTGCGCGCCCCAACTCCCACCGCCGCAGCGGAACTCGCGACTCAAACGACGATTGACGACCTCCACGTTGACCTTGCGAATTACGCATCACGCCTCACGGACTTAACCTCCGGCCTGCTCGCTGACCATCAGGCTTTGGTCTCCGCCCTGGCTTCCCGTTTGCGATACGCCTCGCCCGAGCGACGCATCCAATCTGAATATCAACACCTCGACGAACTCTCCCGCCGCGCCGCCTCCGCGCTGACTCATCGCATCCAATTGCAATCTGCCCGCGTAGATGGAATGTCCAGGCGGTTGAAATCGCTCAACCCCGAAGGCATCCTCGCGCGCGGATATGCGATTATCACGCGGACGAGTGACGGCAAAGTCGTCAGCAAAGTGACAGATGCCAGCGGCGAGATGAACGTCCGCGTAAGCGACGGTGAGTTTGAAGTAAATCGTAAATCGTAAATTATCTGGAGTTCCCATGTCTAAAACGAAAAACAGCCCCAAACCCATCGAAGACCTCACCTACGAAGAATCTCTCGCCGAACTGGAGCAGATTGTCGAAGCCTTGGAAGGCGAACAGAATCCACTCGAAGAGACGACGAAACTCTACGAGCGGGGACAGGCCCTGGTCACGCAGTGCAGCGCCTTATTGGACGCCGCCCAACTCAAGGTGCAGAAACTGGCTGGCGAGTCGCTGGTCGAATTTGAGGAAGAGTCCGAATGAACCTGCTCGCTATTGCTGAGAATAAGGCGCTGATCGCTGTTTTGATCGGCTGGCTGCTTGCCCAGATATTGAAGATCCCAACTGAATATTTGCGCTCACGCCGCTGGATGTGGGCGATGGTCTTTGCCGCAGGCGGGATGCCGTCTTCGCACACTGCGCTGATGGTGGCAGGGACGCTCGCAGTCGGCCTCTATGAAGGCTTCGATAACCCGCTCTTTGCCATTGCCGTCGGTGTGACCATGATTATTGCGCACGACGCTGCGGGAGTCCGCAGGCAGGCGGGGAAACATGCCGAGCGCATCAATTTATTATTTGGGGAACTATTGCACGGTCACATGTGGAGCGAAGATGAGTTGAAGGAAATCATCGGTCATACCCCGCTGGAAGTGATCGGCGGCATCATCCTCGGCTTGCTGGTTGCGATTGGGCAGTGGATGATCTGGCCATAAAAGAGACCGCGGACCGTGGACGATGGATCATTGTTACTGAACCTTTACTTCAAAAAGGTCTTAGAGACTGTTTCTTAACTCGCAGGCAAAGACCCTAAAGGTTTCCCACGGTTACGAAAACGCCGTTTTGTGGTATCTTCTCAAAAAACAGGGGCGGAGACCCTAAAGGTTTCCCTCGCTGGCCAAATTATCTTGTCGAACAGCGTATTTTGCCAGCAAAGTACCCAATCTGACAGAAAAACCTTTAGGGTCTGGGAGTTCACCCCAAAT
>JAUXWL010000019.1 GCA_030680155.1 Anaerolineales bacterium | reverse complement strand
GCGTTTCGTACCCATTCGCTGCACGCAAAATCCCACCATGGGCGAAGAATGGCGGCGCGACTGGCATCCCGAGCTCATTGCGCCGAAAAAGAAGGACGATGAAATTCTCATCGTCGGCGCGGGACCTGCGGGACTCGAAGCGGCGCGGGCGTTGGGTCAGCGTGGGTACAAGGTCATTCTCACCGACGCGAAGCGTGAGGCGGGCGGGCGAGTCCTGCTTGAGTCCGCGCTGCCGAATCTCATCGAGTGGCGGCGCGTCATTGATTGGCGTCTGACGCAGATCGAGAAACTCAAAAATATTTATTTCTATCGCTCCAGCCCCATGTCCGCGCAGGATGTGCTCGAGTCGGGCGAGCCGCATGTCATCATTGCCACGGGCGCGAAGTGGCGGCGTGATGGCGTGGGGCGCTCCAATTCACGTCCCATCACGGGCGGCGCAAAAATTTTCACACCCGATGACATTATGGAATCGGGCGGCTTGCCGCCCGAATTTCAGCAGCAAGCTGCTGGACTCCAAATCATCATCTACGACGACGATCATTACTACATGGGCGGCGTGCTCGCTGAACTCCTCGCCACAAACGAATGCAATGTCACGCTGGTGACGCCTGCGCCCACCATCTCGGCATGGACGGAATTCACCCTCGAACAGAATCGCATCTACAAGCGACTCCTCGACCTGAACGTGACTCTCCTCCCGCATCATCTGCTCGCCTCTCACACACCGACAACTGCCACTGTCACCCATGCCATTACCTCCGCTGAAACCACACTCCCCTGCGACGCTATTGTCATGGTCACAGACCGTACACCCAACGACGCGCTGTATCACGAACTCAAACCCGCTCTCGCAGACGGCAGACTAAAATCCCTGCGCCTGATCGGTGACGCTGAAGCCCCGAATATCATTGCCCAAGCCGTCTTTGCAGGTCACCTCGCCGCGCGTGAATTTGACGAAGCCATCGACCCCGATGTCACGCCATTCAAGGTCGAAAGAATAGATTTTTAATGAGGAGAAGATGATGAAACGAATGTACGGAATTGCTTTGATATTTTTATTGGCTTCCTGCAATGCCCTGCCCAGTTTTATGCAGCCGCAAATAGATATACCCGAATCCGCAGGCGACTTCACTCCGTCCGAATATGCGGAGGGGGAAGTCCTTTGCGAATCCACCCACCCGACCGAAGCGGATATCCAGTATGCGTTGAATTTCGGCAGTGAATTATTCACCGAGACTCTCTGGTCGCAGACTTATGAGATTTCGGAATATTCAGCATATATCGAATATAACCATCGTTCCATCCCTGCAAATGCCTATGTGGAAATGCTGCTTTTCTGTGTAGATCAAGGCACGGACAATGTAAAAGAGTGGTATTTTGACCCAAACATCGAAGTGATCTTTGAAGCGCTGGGCGTGTTGACGATCAACTCGTGTGTAAAACAAAAACAATTCCTCTACGAGGTTGACGCAGACGGCGAAGAAAGCGATTATGTCAACCGTATGTGGGTGCATGTGTTGGATAAGGTTCACGCCCTCACCGTAAAGTTTGTCGTGGAAGCAACATACAAAACCAAATTCGAAGAATACAGCCGTACTCTTTTCCCCGAGTTTTCCGCCTGCCCGTAACCATGCCTTCTCCCTTAATCCTCGTCACCGGCGCAGCGGGGTACATCGCCAGCCTGCTCATTCCCCAACTGCTCGCGCGCGGATATCGTGTCCGCGCGCTGGCTCGTCAGCCTGAACGCCTCAAATCGCGGACATGGTATCCGCAGGTGGAGATGGCGCGCGGCGATGTGATGCAACCTGAAACCCTCATCACCGCGTTGGACGGAGTGCAGACCGTGTATTACCTGATCCACAACATGTCCTTCGGGCGCGGATACATGTCCATTGAAATTGCGGGCGCGCGTAATTTTGCCGAAGCCGCTGAAAAGACAGGCGTGGAACACATCATCT